>JAKLES010000001.1 GCA_022711575.1 Deltaproteobacteria bacterium
GCGATGACTTCAATCCATTCGATGTAGTGCTTTTCTTCCATGGGATGGGCCACGCTGCCAACGGTCACCTTGACACCGCCGGCCACTTTTTCCACCACGGGAACGTGTTTTTCCTTGGCGGCATCCGTTGTGTTTTCCGTCATAAGTTTCATGGGCTGATCGCAGCACACAAGCTTTCCCACACCCGCGTGAAGTATTTCCACGATATTGCCGCATACGTTACATTTGTAAACTTCGTTTCTGTTGGCCATATAAACCTCCTCATTATATTATGATTAATCTACTTTCTTAAACATCTTTCCCTTGGCGCCGCAGATCGGACAAGCTTCCGGCGCTTCTTTTTCCACAGTATAACCGCAGACCGGACAAACATGGTAACTGTAAATTTCTCTAGCGTTGTCGAGATTGTCGAACATCTGCTGATAGAGATGGGCGTGAATTTTTTCCACTTCGTTGGCAAAGTTGAAAGACCGTTCCGCTTCTTTATGACCTTCGGCTTTGGCCGCCTCAATCATGGCCGGATACATGCTTTTGAATTCGTGAGTCTCTCCGGCGATGGCTTCCTGAAGATTTTCCTTTGTGGAACGGATGCCTTTCATGGCTTTCAAATGGGCATGGGCGTGAACGGTCTCCGCTTCCGCCGCGGCCCGAAATAGTTTTGCCGCCTGGGTAAATCCCTCCTGATCGGCCTTGGCCGCAAACGCCAGATATTTCCGGTTGGCCTGTGATTCTCCTGCAAAAGCTTCCTTCAATGCTTCTTCTGTTTTTGACATTTTCATATGCTCCTTCGTTTTATTTTTTTATAAATCAATTTAAAATTTGTCGGTAAAAGCATTACTCTCCGGATTCAGCAACGTTTGTGCGGCTGTTGCTGAATCCGGTAATGATCAATTTACGCCAGGTCGAAACGCAGCGAGAGGTCTGCCGTGGTCATCATCGGCCGGCCACCAGTCCCGGTTCGAGGTGCCGTCACCGGAAATGGGTTTTTTCATAATGCCTGTTAACGGGCATTTACCTTCTTCGGCCATCTGATTTCCTCCTTTCTTTGAATGATTTGTTAGAAACCTTATCCCTTTTATCTTGTTATCTTATCAATAATCTGGAATGCTTCTGAGTTGATACCGAAAACCAATCATCGTGATTCTCTCACCTTTTGTTTAATGTGCCGCAAGGCTGCACAATAAGAAATAAGAAATTTCAACCGGAGCGCTTCAGGCAATCCCGGCAATACCCGTGAAACTCCAGTCGGGTGTCTGTTACTACAAAACCCGATTTCCGGGCAATGTCTCGGGGTTCAAGCGATGCGGCGATTGCATAGTCAAAAATCTTCCCACAGCGTTTGCAGATGAGATTCACATGGTCTGAAAGGTCCACATCATAGCGGTTCTCCATCCGGTCGAATTCCAATTGTCGAATCAGACCGTTTTCAGAAAACTCCTTCAGGGTCGCATAAACGGTGGATAAGCTGATACGACGCGATGTCTTGCTCGCTGCTTCATAAATCAAAGTCGCGCCGGGGTGAGCTTCACGATGCTCCACCAGCGCATCAATAATCGCCAAACGCTGGGGGGTTATCTTGAAACCTTTTTCCTTTAATTGGCTGATTAGGCCGTCTTTGCAAATCATAACCACTCTGGAATGATTCCATTTTATTTTAAAGTACAATCATGCATATAAATTGTCAATACATATTTTTTATGCGAATTGCCTCAAATAAAATGTTATCGAAGGAGGTGATAAAAGAGGTACATTTTTGTATTGACTTGAATTTCATTCGGGGTTAGGATTTCAGGCAATTCTACACGTGAATATAACGTTACCGGTCAAGATTCCTGAATGAATGCGGTGAATATTTTATGCAGTCCGAAAACGTTAAAGAATCATCCATATTCAAATTTTTAATTTCCGGCATCGCCATTGGGATCATCCTTTCGGCCATTGCTGTCGGAGCTTATCATCAATCTGGCAATGCCCGATTTTGCGGATCCTGTCACAGCATGAATCCCGTCCATCATCAGTGGAAAGCATCCAATCATCATCAGTACACCTGCACGGAATGTCATCTCCCGGACACGCATATCATCGGCCAGGTTGCCTACAAAACAAAAGCCGGCATCAATGATTTGATCCACGAAACGGCACGTGATTATCCCGTGGCGATCGGCCTGTCCGACCATGCTCGTCAGATCGTCAACGGAAACTGTGTGCGCTGCCATGCTTCAACAGTCGCCCCCACGCCGATGGCACAGGGTGGCGGTGACTGTATAAAATGTCACCGTTATCTAGTTCACGGCAGAGGAAATGACCAAGGAGGAATAAAAATTGAAAAGTAAGAATATTCTCTTGAAAAGCCTGCTGGGCATTGCCCTGATCATCCTGATTGTCATCCTGATTCGTGTCTTTTTGCTGCAACCTTCGGACACCTTTAAACTGGCGGCTATTCCCGACACGGAATATGATCCAGCTGTCTGGGGCAAACATTATCCTCTGGAATATCAGAGCTATCTAAAGAATAAAGAGATGGCCGCTTCTCCCAGCGGCTTTGGCGGGTCAATCAAAGAACAGAAGTCTATCAAGGAACCGGAGATCCTGATCAACTTCAAAGGGATGGCTTTCAGCAAGGATTATACCGAAGACCGCGGCCACCCTTATGCCATGGATGATTTAAAAGAAACAAAGCGTGTTACACCAGCGACGGTTGGTTCCTGCATGACCTGCAAGACGGCCAATCTGCGTGATATTTACAAAACCATGGGCTGGAGTTATGCCAAAAAACCCCTGGCCGAATTGATGCCGCTCATCAAACATCCCATCGTCTGCGCCAACTGCCATGACCCCAAGACAATGAAACTGCGCGTCAGCAATCCTGCTTTTATCGATGCCATGCAGCGGCGGGGCATTGATGTTGCCAAGGCATCACGCGAGGATATGCGCAGCTATGTCTGCGGTCAGTGCCACGCGGAATACTACTTTAAACCGGATGATAAGCGTGTGACTTTCCCCTGGGATAAGGGATTGAAACCGCAGGATATGTATGCCTATTACAAGGAAATTCCATCCGGTTTCGATATGGACTGGCTGCATCCCGATTCGCAGGCCAAGATGCTCAAGGCACAGCACCCCGACTTTGAACTGTTCAGCGAAGGAGTTCATAGCAAGTCCGGCGTCTCTTGTGCGGATTGCCACATGCCTTACATGCGGGAAGGCGGACGCAAATATTCATCGCATTGGGTGACCAGTCCGATGAAGCATGTTCAGGCCTCCTGCCGCACCTGCCACACGCAAGATGAAAGATGGCTTTTGGAGCGCGTCCAGACAACCCAGAATAATGTGTTTCAGTTGCAGCGGATAGCGGGACAGACCATTGCGCGTGCGCATGACGTCATCGGCAAGGCCGGCGCGACACCGGAAGTCAATCAGGCTGAATTAAATAAAGCAAGAGAGCTGATCCGCAACGCGCAGTGGTTCTGGGATTTCATTGCCGCGGAAAACTCCATGGGCTTTCATAATCCCGACCAGACGTTAAACACACTGGGACAGTCGATTGATCTGGCGCATCAGGCCATTGCCACGGCGAATCGGGCAGCGGGAAAACAATATTAATAACGAAGCTTATTAATGAGAAACTTTCCCCTTTTCAGCCGTTACAGGACGGACACCTACCCAGCCACTTCGGCGACATGTACCCGCAGCGTTGGCAAAAGAAACTGGTTTTTGTTTTTTTAAAATTATTTCTCCCAAGGTGTCAGTTTCAAGAGCATGAATTCCTGCCGAATATCAATACGAATGGCTATCACGTGAATCGGATCATTCCTTCTGGCCAATCATTAAAAAAATGGTGAAAATACGGTTATTCGAACCGTCAACCAGTTTTTCAATACAGGCGGCATCAAAGACACGAATATCCCTAAATCCTGCTTCTTGAAAACCCAGACGCAAATCCTCACGATCAAACCCGAAGTGAAACACGCCGTCATTAGAGGCGTGAAATTGGCCGTCATCCATGTCCAGATCTGCGACACACAGAGTCCCGGAAGTATGTAACACCTGATAGAACTGTTTCAATAAAGGCCTAAATCCTTTAATATGGTGTAGCGTCATACTGCTGACAACAAGATGATAGCGACCAGTTAAATTATCACCCTTATCCAGATCCAGATACGAAGTCTCAACGTTCTTCAGAGCATTGTCTGAAATTTTCCGGCGAAAAACGTCGAGCATGCCCTGGGAACTATCGACACCGGTGACGGAGTGAACAAAAGGCTGTAACGCCAACGAAATCAAACCCGTCCCACAGCCGAAATCCAGAACATCCATATCAGACCTTAAAATCAATGTACGGATCATGCTATGAGCAATGTCGGAAGCTACTTGAACACGTTCGGGAACCTGATCCCAATTCGAGGCTTCCCGGTCAAAGTCTCTTTTTTTCATTCTTCATCTCGGCTGCCCCATCGGGCGTCAATTCAGTAAAGAATAAATCATCAAGTTAGTGACCAACGCTACTTTATAAGCATTCGACCACTTTAAAAAACCTGCGCGTGTCTCAACATCAAACAGGGTCATCCACATTTTCGTCCGCTGTTATTTTTGGGAAGTTACTTATCCGCCCGCTTCAACCTTTGGCAAGCGGAATCTTTACCCAGGATTACGAATACTTTATCCAGTTCAGGGCCTGTGATTTTCCCGGTAAGCGCCGCCCGAACAGGCATATATAAATCCCTGCCTTTAACACCGGATTTTTCTTTGGCGTGTTTGATAGCCGCAATATAGATTTCCTGGGGTGAACCAGTGGCGTCCGCCAGATATTCGCCAAAAGACTGGACCACTTTTCGAGCATTTGCGGTATCAAGAATATGTTTTGCATCGGATGAAATTTCGTATCGGTCATCAAAAAATAAATCGATATGCCCGCCAATGTCGGCCAGCGTCGTTAATTCATCCTTGACGATTTCAATCACATTTTTAAACCATTCTGGATCCAGCGTTTCCGGCTGAAAACCAAACTCGTGCAAAAATGGCTGAAGCCTCATTATTAATTCATCGGTAGCCAAACTTCGAATATAAATGGCGTTGAGCCAGCGGAGTTTGCCTTCATCAAAGACCGCGCCGCTTTTGGATGCCCGTTCTAGTGAAAAAACTTCAATCATTTCGGACTGTGAGAAAATTTCTCGACCGTCGGTAAAAGAGCTGCCCAGAAGCCCCAGGTAGTTAAGCAGCGCTTCAGGCAAAAATCCCCGTCTGCGGAACTCACCCACGGATACGGAACCATGACGTTTGCTGAGTTTGGCGTGGTCTTTACCCAGAATCAGGCAATGGTGAGCAAAAGCTGGCGGTTCATATCCGAAAGCCCTATAAAGCATAATTTGCAAGGCGGTGTTGGAAAGATGATCTTCACCGCGGATGACATGCGTAATCGCCATCAGATGATCATCGATTACCACTGCAAAATTATAAGCGGGCATCCCGTTGGAGCGGACAATAATGAAATCGCCGATGGATTCGCCTTCAAATTTGATCGGCCCGCGGATCAGATCATTCAATTCGATGCTGGTCGGCGGTACCTTAAAACGGTAAGAAGGCTTTCTACCCTGCGCCACCAGCGCTTCGCGCTCTGCATCTGAAAGATTGCGGCATTTGCCCATATAACGTGGCATGCGTTTGCTTAGAATTAGCGTCTGACGTTCCTCGTCAAGTTCTTCCTCAGTGCAGTAACATGGATAAACCAGATCCGAATCCATTAACTTCTTTAGATGATCCGAGTATATATCCAACCGCTCACTCTGTTTATAGGGTCCGTACGCTCCATCTTTTCCCGGCCCTTCATCCCAATCAAGTCCCAGCCATTTCAAATCGTCGAGTAGGTTACTCTGATAGGAAAGAGCGCTGCGGGATTCGTCCGTATCTTCAATCCGCAAAATTAAATTTCCGCCCCAATGACGGGCAAACATCCAGTTAAATAAAGCGGTGCGCGCATTGCCCACATGCAGTTCGCCGGTCGGCGAGGGTGCGAATCGAGTTCTGGGCTTGTCAATCATTCTTAATCCTTTCCACACCGCTGGCTATGGCCAATACGGCTATGCCTTCCTGACGGCCTACAAAACCCATACCTTCATTGGTTTTGGCTTTGATATTGACAACCGTCTCTGAAATATTCAACGTCCTGGCAATATTGGATGCCATCATTGCGGCATACGGCGCGAGCTTGGGCTTTTCTGCCATGACCGTGACGTCAATATTATTGATACTCAGCCCTTTTGCCTCAATGATTTGTTTTACACGCGCTAAAAGAATGAGACTGGCGATATTTTTGTAAGCTGGATCGGTGTCCGGAAAATGTCTGCCGATGTCTCCGCAACCGGCCAAACCTAAAAGCGAGTCACAAACGGCGTGCAACAATGCATCAGCGTCGGAATGTCCCGCAAGTCCACGATCGAAGGGAATTTCAACGCCGCCCAAGATCAGTTTCCTGTCCGAAATGAATCGATGGCTGTCATAACCCAGCCCGCTCCGATAAATTATCTTTTCCTTTATTTTTTCTTTCATCAAAGCTTCCGCCATAATCAAATCTTCCGGAGTCGTGATTTTTATGTTTTCGCAAGAACCGGCGATCATGCGGACTTGCGCCCCCATTCGCTCGACCAAGGACGCGTCATCCGTCCCATAATAATTATCTCTGGTTGCTGCCTCATATGCCCGGCATAAAAGGTCATATTGAAAGGCCTGGGGAGTTTGCGTCTGCCATAAATTTCGGCGAGGCAATGTTACCGTCACGATGTTTTCACCGGTTGTTTCCTTAATGGTATCTTTGGCCGGAACCCCGATCGATGCAGCTCCTTCTTCAGCTGCCGCCCTCGCAACCTGAACAATGATGTCATCCGTTACAAATGGACGCACACCGTCATGGACAATCACAATATCGCATGGCTTTGTAATCGCGCCAAGACCATTACGGACCGAATCCTGACGTTCATTACCACCAGCAACAATAGCTGATACTTTCGTCAAAGCATATTTTTCGATTATTTGCTTCCGAACGGACACTAAATGGTCTTTAGGCACAACCAGAATAATATCATCAATAGCGTCTGATTTCTGAAACACGTTAAGCGTGTGAACCAATACAGGCAGTGAATTCAGAAAAAGATATTGTTTGGCAACATCGGCACCCAATCTCTTGCCGGAACCACCTGCGGGAATGATGGCCACTGTTCTCATAATTCATCTCAAAATAAAACAGGCCCGGAAAATTATTTTCCCGGGCCTGTTCGCCAAAGGTATTTCTTTCCGGCCAAAAATATTACATAATTTTTTATTACTAATCGTTACTTTTCTTTTCGGCGGCTTCTTTCAATTCGGTAAAAATCATCCGGCCGGCCGTCGTTTGCAATACGCTCGTGACAATAACTTCAACATTCATATTAATCATTTTTTGCGCGCTATCTACAATAATCATGGTTCCGTCATCCAGGTAACCAACACCCTGCCCCTGTTCCTTGCCTTCCCGTATAATCTTAACCAGCATCTGCTCTCCGGGTAAAACCACCGGTTTCATCGCATTGGCCAGTTCATTGACATTCAGTACACGCACGCCCTGCAACTCGGCAACCTTGTTGAGATTATAATCATTGGTCATGAGTTTGGCGTTTAATTTCTGGGCCAGGGCCACAAGTTTGCCGTCTACGCCTTTTATTTTCGGAAAATCCTGTTCAACGATTTCAATATGAATTGCGGAGCTTTTCTGCATGCGATTGAGAACATCCAATCCCCGTCGGCCTCGCGAACGTTTCATCGAGTCGGACGAATCCGCAATGAATTGTAATTCATTGAGAACAAAACGCGGAACAATCAATTCTCCGTCCATAAAACCAGTATCGCAAATATCTGCGATTCTTCCATCAATGATCACACTCGTATCCAGCAAACGCTGGTCAATCGAATTCTTGTTTTCAGTAGCGCTAAAATTGAACTCCTCGGCTTTTTTAGAACCGAGAACAAGTCCCAGGTAGCCTAAGATACCCGTCAGAAGAAGATATATCCACGGGACCACATGCTGATTTTGCGTGATCCTGATGGCCATATTTAAGCCAAAACCAAGAATCAACGCAATCAGCAAGCCGATAAACATACCAATGACGCCGCCTGCGATGACTCTCAGAGATTGTTTGCGGATATCCTGTTCAACTCGGATGACCAGCAGTGCAACAACTAAACCTATAATAAAGCCGATAATTGCCTGTAAATAAGCATATGAACTTGTCGCTGTCATGTAATAGGCGATGAAATAACCGCTAATGGAACAGGCTAAAACTAATAATGCTCTTATGATCAACTGCTTCACCTCCTTTCTTCAAAATGATTAAAATAATATTATATTCACGTATTAATATACGCAGGCTACTAATTTGCTTCTTAAATAATATGGAGGTCTAATTTTCCCCTTGATCACGTAAAACTGATCCATCATGATTCATTTTTCAAAGAGCACAAAATAATTGAATAAATTATAGGCTGCTATTGTACTGTGAAAATCATTTGTAAATCGTGTTCGACTTTTGCTTCCTGCGCGTTGGTGGCTACGGATATTTCTTTAACCAGCAAATTTTTAGCGGTATCCATCATTTTCCGCTCTCCAAAAGAAAGGTTTTTGTCACTTTTCAAAATGAACAAATCCCTTAAAACACTGGCAATTTCAAAAACAGAACCGGTTTTGATCTTCTCCAGATACTCTCGATAGCGTTTATTCCAGGTTTGCTTGTCGATAGTCACATCCTTATTGCGCAGAATCTCATATACCCTGGGTATTTCCTTCTCCATGATAACTTCGCGCAACCCCACTGCCTTGGCTGAAGTTGTCGGAATCATGATTTTCATGCCATTACCCATAATTTTCATGACGTAAAAAGGCTGCTTCTTCCCCATAACCTCTCTATTTTCAATAGCTTCAATGACACCGACCCCTTGTGCCGGATATACCGCCAAATCCCCTACTTTGAACATTTTATATTCCCCTGCCTTTCCATAATTAAGATGTTATAATAACATTTATTCTGTATTTAGTCAATGATTAATGCAATTTACTGAAATGTTTGATTAATGTTATTGACCGGGTAACCAAACTGGCATTTATGGCAGGTACAACAGCGGATCCTGGGGCTTATTCTTATGACGGACTTCAAAGTTGATAAAAGCATCCCCTTTTTCATCATTTTCGCCGACCAGAGCAATGACTTGACCTTTTCTAACATTTTGGTCCTGTTTGACGTATCTTTCCTTGAGATGCGTATATACTGTCGCAAAATTACTGGAATGACGGATGATGATTGTCTCTCCCAATTTTAAACTAGCTGAAAAAATGACCGTTCCTTTAGCCGCTGCTTTAACCTTTGTCCCAGCAGGGCAAACAATTTTAATCCAACTATTGTTGTGAAATGGCTTATTCGGCTGAACCCCAAAACGGGTTTGCACTTTCCCTTTAACAGGCCATAATAAATGATCTTTTTCTTGCGTTACTTCATCTTTCTTTTCAATTCTCGGTGGTTTTTCTTCAACTTTCGGCCCGGTTTTTTCAGCCATAGGCTGAGACGGTGCAACTTCCGGCCTAATACCTAATGATTCGGAAGAGACAGGTTTATCAAGGGCTGTTTTCCCTTCCAACTGCGTCGCATCAACAGGCTTGGAAGACTTTGCCCGATCAGGAAGTTTCTGATCCCTCAATCCAACGTTGCGCTTGGCATCTGAGTCGGCCTTTCTCGTGGAAACCATGACATCATCGATTACTTGGTCAGCATCGGGAATAAAAATCACGGAACCTTCTTTAATACTCGAAACATCGCTGATATTATTAATTGCCGTCAAATCCGATAAACTAATCGAATAAGCGCGGGCGATGCTGTAAGCCGTTTCACCCTTTTTGACGATATGATAAATACCTTTTGCAGGATTTTTTTGTATTGGCGTAGCGGCGCAGGATACGATCATGAGCAATGTAAGGATCATCAGGAGAAAAGACACCCAAAAATGACGGACATTAACGCCGGTAAACTGATTCATTCTTTCCATCCACTCTCCCCTATCAGACTGACAAAGCGGCAACCGCCCAGATCTTCTTTTGTTATCTCAGCCGGGTTTTCCACAGAACGGGTTAATTTAAACAAAGTCTGCTCCTCTCGGCTGCCGATCGGAACAACCAGTTTACCGCCCGGGACAAGCTGCTCGACCAGATATTGCGGAATCTGCGGAGCGGCAGCGGTCGTAATAATCGCATCAAAAGGCGCTTCCTCTTTCCAGCCGTAAGAGCCGTCACCAACGCGAATAGCAACATTATAACAGTTGAGTTTGTCCAAAATATTTCGCGCACGGGTGGCGAGTGCAGCCACACGTTCGATAGAAAAAACCCGATCAGCAAGCTTTGCTAAAATCGCTGTCTGATAACCCGATCCTGTACCGATTTCCAGGACACGTTCCCGGCCTTTTAAATCCAGAGCCTGCGTCATTAGCGCAACGATATAGGGCTGAGAAATGGTTTGTTTTTCTCCAATGGGTAGTGGATTGTCGTTATAAGCCTGGTCAATCAAACCTTCATCAACGAAAAGATGCCGCGGAATAGTTTCCATCACTTTCAATAACTGGGGATCACTGATTGAACGGGCCCGAATCTGGGTCTCCACCATCCGTGTGCGTTGTTTTCTATACCTGTCCATCAAATAGCCTGTATTTTTTTCTTTTTCGGAGGGATCTGGTAGATTTTCTGAACCGTTCCATGTCTTCTGAGCCCCAGGGCTTCGCGAGTGACAATCAAATAATAATATTGGATCTCAGCTTTTTGACATGCCATATTGAATTGATCAATGTTCACATTAATTTCTTCAAAAATCGTTTGCTGATCATGTAAGTCTTCCCGACCGGGTCCCTTATTCAGTTGAGATCGCAAAGACTGGATCTTTTCTTCAATCTGTTGATCAATCTTCAGCAACTTTTCCAGCGCGTCTTCCACGGCAAAGCCGGCTCGGCTCAAGACAGCAGCCCGTTCCCGCAATAGTTCCTCACACAAGCTGTCTTGTTGATCCAGTTTTCTCACGGATACCGGCATACCAAAATCCTTCCCATCAATACTTTCCGGGGCATCTATCATTTAAGCGCTTAATTTTCAAGTTAAAAGGGCTTTTCAGATGCAGGACAAGAATATTTTCACTTTACAGTTTGGGCTTATTTCGTTAGATAATCCTCTCAAAAATAACATATCAAGTGGATAAATTAGTATCTTTATGAACACTGAAATCAAGTTCCCGATGTCTCAAGCAGTCCGCAACGCCTATGCTGAAGGACAAGAAGACGAAACCCTCCTTCCGCTGGTTTTGGCTAACCATCAAAATGAACCCCTCGGAAGAATCCACCCGGGCGATTCAGTTATTTTCTATAATATTCGCGGCGAACGCGAAATTGAATTGACACGCAGTTTCACGGAAAAAACTTTCCGTGAATTCCCCGTTCATCAGACCCTCAACGTAAACTTTGCGACCATGATTGAATATCAAAAAGGATTAAACGTTGAGGTCGCCTTTCCGCCTCGGGGCGTTCTTTGGGATACATTAGGCGATATCATCGCTGCGCATGGCTTAGTCCAGGCTAAAATAACGGAAGCGGAAAAAGCTGTTCATGTCAGCTTTTTTTTCAACGGTAGGAAAAGTGATCTGCTGCCTAACGAAGAAAGAATCGTCATTCCGACACGTAAAGACGTTAGGCTGTTTGATGAAGCCCCGGAAATGTCCATTGAAGAAATAACCCGCGCGACCCTCGCCAAAATAAAAGATCCTTCCTGCAACTTTACTGTCGTGAATTTTCCGAATGTGGATGTTGTTGGTCATGTTGAAAACGAACCGGCTGTGATCCGCGCAATTCAGGCGGTGGACCAGCATGCCGGAATCCTGATTGATGCAGCGCTCAAAGAAAAGTTGACCGTCATCGTCACAGCCGACCATGGCACGGTAGAAAAATGGCTTTATCCGGACGGAGGCGTGGATACGGGACACACGGACAGCCCCGTGCCATTTATCCTGCTGCACCCGAATGCAACATTAACCCTGAAGCCGAAAGGAGAGTTGACGGACATCGCTCCGACCATTCTGGATATTATCGGTTTACCTATACCAACTTCGATGACCGGTGCTTCTCTCATTGAACAAAACAAAAATTCCTTCGCTCCCGTGCAACGATTATTGTTGATGATACTGGACGGGTGGGGACTCTGCGAAAGCACAAAAGGCAATCTGATCGCCTGCGCTGAAACACCGGTGATGGATAGGCTCATGAAAAACTATCCCTCATCGCGCCTTGACGCATCAGGTGTGGCCGTGGGGCTGCCACCGCAAACCGTGGGTAATTCGGAAGCGGGGCATCTGCACATAGGCGCGGGTCGACGGATTTATTCCGACCGCCTTAACATTGATCAGTCCATCGCCAATCGTGATTTCTACAGAAACCAGGTCTTCACCGACATCATGAGCCTGACTAAACAAAACGGTTCAGCTCTTCACATGATGGGCATTGTCTCTTTTTTTAGTTCTCATGGTTCCATTGATCATCTTTTCGCCTTAATGCACATGGCCAAACAACAAGGCATTCCCCGTCTCTTTATTCATGGAATGCTGGGCAGACGCGGAGAACAGGCGGAAAGTGGTGCCCGCTATATTCAACAGGTAGAGAGAAAGTGTCTCTCCTTGCAACTGGGACAGGTTGTATCCGTCATTGGCCGCTACTGGTCTATGGATCGCGAGGACAACTGGGACCGGATTGAAAAAACCTATCGTATGCTGGTTTACGGAGAAGGGAACACCATCTCCGCGGAGTAAGGAAAAATGCAGGCTACATTTAATCAAACACTCATCGAGCTTGTCCTTGGGGATATCACCCAAGAAAACACGGATGCCATTGTCAACGCCGCTAACAGCTGTCTGGCTGGTGGCGCGGGAGTAGATGGCGCCATTCATCGTGCCGGCGGGCCCGCCATTATGGCCGAATGCCGTCAAATCGGAGCCTGCCCGACAGGTCAGGCGGTCATCACGACGGGTGGCAACCTTAAGGCCCGATATGTTATCCATACGGTCGGACCGATCTACCGCGGCGGTACGCACAACGAGACCCATCTGCTTGAGTCTGCCTATAAAAACAGCCTGAAGCTGGCTCGTAAGAAAGGCTTACAGAGCATTGCCTTTCCGGCTATAAGCTGCGGCATTTATGCTTATCCCATCCATGAAGCAGCGCACTTGGCGCTGAAATCCTGCGTCGAATTTGTGCGGGTAAATACAGAGATTCAACTCATCCGACACGTTTTATTTGATCAACGAACATTTGACATTTTTGCACACGAATTTAAAAAATTAACATAACCAAGAACATACCGCCTTCATGGAAGCAAAACCATGAGAAAAAAATATTCACAGACACGATTACAACCCATCGGCGATATCCTGTTTTCCGCTTTTAAAAAAAGAGGCATGGCCGCCAAACTGGAAGAAAACGCCTTGTTCAAACTCTGGCCGGAAGCGGTCGGCGCGCAAATTACTTTGCAGACGCAACCCGAGAGCTGGCATGCAGGAACTCTTTTTGTAAAAACAACTTCTTCCGTCTGGGTACAGCAACTGCATTTCATGAAAAATGACATCCGGCAAAAAATGAACCAGCTTGCCGGGAAGACAGCGATCAAAGAAATTTATTTTACGGTCGGATACAAGCCTGCTAATAAAAATAAAAGATACAATGCCGCAGGCTCCCAAAAGATTATTCTCAAGGAAAGGGATAAAAAGATGATCGCCGAATGTACCGAAGCACTGGCGGATCGCGAACTAGCCGAGATAGTGAAGCGGGTCATGAAATCGGAAATCAGCCGCCGCCGGAGTCTTGAGGAGAAGCCAGGCCGGTAAAAATATTTTTCATATCCTTTGTATATTTCTTATGCTGTTCATAAATAATAAGTGGCGGCTCCATTTTAAGTTCTTCGCGTGAACCACTTCGTCCCTCAACCAGCACAAATTCCGCAGTGGATGCGGCATCAGAAAACACCAGCTTCATTCTTTTGGGTTCAATATCTTTTTTGCGAAACAAGCTGATCATCTCAACCATGCGGGCAGCCGGATAAATGCTGAATACCCGTCCTTTCGGTTTGAGCAGATATTGCGACGCCGAAAGAAATTCTGAAAGCGATCCTTTAATCTCATGACGCGCCACAGCTTTCTCCGGAAGAGGATTCATCCGACCGGAATCAAGCTTGCGATAAGGTGGATTAAAAATGATATTATCAAAGGAGTGAGGTTGGTAGATTTTTTTAACTTCCCGCGCATCCCCTGTATCAATGGTCACGCGATGGCTTAGGCCATTTTGCTCAACATTTTTTTTCGCCAAGTCCGCCAGAGCCTGTTGAATTTCCAGCCCGTACCAGCGCGATTGCACATAAAGATTGGCTAAAACAAGCGCAATGACACCATTGCCGCAACCCAGATCCAGATTAACGGTTCTAGATTTTAAATCCACAAAGTGAGCCAGAATAATCGAATCCAGATTAAAACGGTATCCGCGCTTGCTCTGATGGATCTTCAGGCTTCCCTCCAGAATTTCATCAACCGTTTCTTCGCCCATCATTCCATGATCCTTCGTTAAAGCAACGATCTGGTGGAATCCGATCCATTATTGACGCCCCCGTAATATGACTACGAACCTGTCATTCCCTCACTGATGAGGCTATAAAAGCCAATTTCTTGTTATTTGAGAATCAGAAAGTACAGTTCTCCGTTTTCTTTCAGGCTGCCGGCGGTAGCCTGCGCTTTGGAGCCGAATCCGCAGAATAAATCGACGCGCCCCGGACCTTTGATCGCTGATCCCTTATCCTGATTCAAAACGAAGCGCGAAAAATCGACGCGCTTGACGACCTTATAATCTTCATCCAAAATAGGTTTGCGCAGGCGGATAAAAGACAGCGCCCCTTGCGGAAAATAGTCCGGATCCGTTGCAATCGAGCGGTCCGGCGTCACCGACTGCCCCAGGGAACCAACCGGTTCCCTGTCAACAAAACGGAAAAAAATGTAGCGTTCATTGTAGCTGAGAATCTCAAAGATCTCTTTTTCGCTTTTACTTTTGAGCCACGTTTTGAAGCCGCAGTAAGATGAATCGCTTCTGTCAATTTTATTTTGGTCCAGCATGCTCAGGGTCACAGAACGGAAAGGCCTGCCGTTGTTCTGGGCATAACTGACCGTTAGGATTTTCCCGTCTTCCAGTTTAATTTTCCCCGATCCCTGGACATGCAGGGAACTCAGTTCCACGGGATCGGACACCCAAATCAGCTCCAACCCCTTGCCTTTCAATACGCCATCGATATCGATTTCGCGTCTCGTGTAATAGGGAATGATCCGTCCGTTTTCGTTCCGGCCGATCTTTGTGTCATGGGCCGAAACTTTTTCCATGACGATATCCGGCGGGGATTTATACAGAGGGTATTTGTATTTGTTCGTCTGTGTTAGAGATCCTTCCAACAGTGGTTCATAATAGCCAGTAAATACGATAGAACCGTCGCCATTCGCTCCCACCGCGCGCAGCACGAGAAAATCCTCTGCGATTTGTTTTTTCTTCTGTTCAACACTTTTGTTGGATTGAAGAATTCCTTTGAAAGCAATCAGTGTTTCTTTCATCTGATTTGCACCAACCAGTCGATCCCCAATCCGGAATATCTGATTGCGTCCTGCGCCGTTATAGTAGGCAAGGCTTCGGTCAATGGCAAGCACAAGTGACGCGATATCCAGATCATCATTAAAATCCAAGCCCGATGCATCGATCTGCGTCAGCGCGCGCTCGGGTGGCGCCGCTCCGGGCTTATACGTCACTTTCCGAGCACAACCGACTAAAACAACAACAATTATCAACAGCAGGAGAAAAAGGTTTTGCAGATGTTTCATAGTTCGATAATCATGGCAATTTCATCACAGTAGTCGGGATATTTGGGACAGCGGAAACAGTCCGACCAGATTTTCTCCGGCAAAATGGAACGGTCCACTTCTTTGAAGCCGAGTCTGGCAAAAAATTCTTTTTTATACGTCAGTGAAAATATTCGAAACAGCTCCAAGGTAATGGCTTCGGAAATACAGAATTCAACCAGTTTTCGGCCAATGCCTTTCTTTCGGCACACATCGTCCACATAAAGAGAACGGATTTCAGCCAGATTTTCCCAGATAATATTCATCGCGCAGATTCCTACAATATTCTGTTCATCTTCATCAAAATAAACAATAAAATCCCGCACGGAATTATAGATATCCATTAAGGAACGCGGTAGCATTTCACCTTTTCCCGCCGACTGATTAATTAAGCGATGAATGGTTTTGACGTCACCGATGCGCGCTTTTCTTAGCATGCTTGCTCCTTCCTGTATTCACCGTAGCATGTGCCGCCGCCGCGGCAAGCAACTCACGGGCGTGGTCTCTGGCGGTTTCAGGCACATCCACACCACCCAGCATCCGGCTAATCTCTTCTATTTTCTGCTCATCATCGATCTTTTCCACCAAGGTGGAGGTTCGGCCGTCAACCACTTGTTTGCTTACCCGCAAGTGCGGGCCGCCGAAACTGGCAATCTGCGGCAAATGCGTGATGCAAATAACCTGATGATGGGCCGATATTTCTTTCAATTTGCGTCCGACAATTTCCGCCGTGGCGCCGCCAATGCCGCTATCCACTTCATCAAACACAACCGTGGCGACCGATCCGGTCTGCGATAAAACGTTCTTCAGTGCCAGCACGACACGCGACAACTCACCACCGGAGGCGATTTTGTTTAATGCTTTGGGTTCTTCGCCGGCGTTGGCCGTCAGATAGAATTCTATTTCATCGCCTCCTTTTGGGCCATAATCATTATCCGTTTCGGAACAGCGTCTCAGGAACCGGGCAAAGAAGTAAGCGTGTGGCATATTCAAATCGTGTATGGCTGCATCGACTGCCTCTTTCAGCAAAATGGCCGCGCGTTGCCGCAAACCTGAGAGCGCCAACGCTTTTTCGCGCAGATCGCCCATGATCTTGTCTTTTTCTTGCGTGCGATTCGTAAGCTCCTCTGCCACATTGGAAACGTGCTGCAACTCATCTTCCATATCCTGTTTTTTAGCCAATACAGCTTCCATCGATCCGCCGTATTTCCGTTTCAGCCTGTTGATCACATCGAGGCGTTCGTCAATCGTTGCGAGTCGTTCAGGATCAAAAACCAGCGTCCTGCCATAATCACGCAATGTGATCGCCGCTTCCTGCAAAACGATGAAACTGCCTTCCAACTCGGAAAGGGAAAGATGCAAGCCCGGATCAATTTTCTGTATTTCCTTGATCTGCGAAAGAACTTCTTTAAGCTGATCACTTACGCAACGGTTCTCTGCATAAAGCAATGCGTAGGCCTGATTAGCATAATCCGTAAGCTTCCGAGCGTTGACCAGCACTTTTTTTTCATCAACCAGCGCAGAGTCTTCTCCCAAGCGAGGATTAAGATCTGCTATTTCTTTGAGCTGAAACTGGATCAGATCGATTTTATCCGAACGCTGACGGCGCATGTTTTCCAGCTTTTCCATGCGGTCTAGAATGTGCTGATATTGAAAATAGACGGTTTCAAAAGCCTTACGCGCCGAGAGGCAACCGCCGAATTCATCAAGAATATCAATATGATTTTCGGCAAGAAGAATCATCTGATGTTCATGCTGTCCGCAAATATTAATCAACGATTCACCGACGCGTGCCAGATTGTTCAGCGTGGCCATTTGCCCGTTGATTTGCACCCTGTTTTTACCGGTGCGCGAAATCACCCGACGGATGACCAGTTGCTCCCCAGCTGGAAATCCCATTTCGGAGAGTCGTTCCTGAAGGGCTGTATCCCTTTGAATGTCAAAGAGCGCTTCCACAGTGGCGGTATCCGCCTGCGTCCGAATCATCTCCGCCGTTGCCCGATCCCCAAGAAGCAAACTGACCGCGCCGATCAGAATCGATTTTCCCGCTCCGGTTTCTCCTGAAATGATGTTCAGACCTTCATCAAAAGAAACATGAAGTTCGTCAATGATGGCAAAGTTTGTAATGCTCAGTTCATTAAGCATTTTTTCTTTTTCCAGCCCCTGAAGGCAGACTGCCCCATCCCAGCTTGGAACGCAATATCTCTCCGTAACTTCGGTGCGGTGAAAGAACCAGACTGGTCACAAACTTCGATTTTCTTACGGTCATAACATCGCCGGAACTGATCCGGTAGGACTCCTGACCATCAAGCGTTACCGTCGCACCACTCTCTTTTGACCACAACGTAATCTGCACATCTGAATTTTCAGGGAAAATAATCGGTCGGTTCGTCAGCGTGTGTGGGCAGATCGGATTGATAATGATCAAATCCCTGCCTGGAAAAACAATCGGACCGCCGGCTGAAAGCGAATAGGCCGTTGAGCCTGTGGGTGTGGAAATGATCAAACCGTCCGACTTATACGTTGTCAGATATTGATTGTTGATGGATGTTTCCAGTTCCACAATGCGCGAGAGATTGCCGCGGTTAATCACCACGTCATTTAAAACAATGCCCGAACCGATGATTTTATTGCCCCGGCGGATTTTCACATCGAGCATCATTCTTTTTTCCGTCAGAAGATCGCCTTTAAGAATCAGTTCGAGGGCCGCATAGGTTTCGTTTAGATTGACTTCCGTCAGATAGCCAAACGTCCCCATGTTGATGCCGACAATGGGCACATGGTGTTGAGCGACATAACGGGCTGTGCGCAGCATTGTGCCGTCTCCACCGAGGACGGCTATCAGATTCACTTTAGACGCCAAATCTTCGATTTTGAATCCCCCGCTTCTACCGATTGCGGCAGCAATGTTCGCCTCCAGCGAAACTTTAATTCCCCTGTCTTCCAGCCATTTTTTCAATGCGCCGGCAAATCCGGCGATATTTTCCTTTTCGATGTTGGCAATAATGCCGACTTTCTTAATTTTCATGATGATTAGCTCCAAGAAGACGACGTTTCGTAACATAAAAAAAAGGCGCTGTCTATTGATAAATGTTTTCCGGGAATAGATGAAAACTCTTTGATTTGTCAAGGCATTTTCAGGACATAAATCCTTGACAGGAGCACTTCCGATGAGGTACGGTGCGCGCCTGTGAGGTGACAAATATGGGTTTAATCAAGGGCAATTTTTCTTTTATGCAGTTTTCAGTGGAAGGCCAACTGCCGTCGCAGGCCTTTACCACTTTTATCAATAACCGGATTAAAGGGAACTCCTTTCGGGAGGCTTGCAATTCGACGGAAGAAAAGCGTATGGGTTGGGTTTCGCTTACAGATATTCTGGATGCCGACTTTGAAAAAGCCAATTACGCACTGGGTGATTATCTGATTTTTTCATTGCGGATTGACCGCAAGCTGATCTCTCCCAAACTCATGAAAATTCGTTTAATGGAGGAACAAAGGCGATTTTTGTCAGAACACGGACAAATACATATCGGAAAAGCCATGAACGAAGGTCTCAAAGACAAGGTTAAACTGGAGCTTATGGCCAAAAGCGATCCCGTGCCTTCTTTCTATGATGTCCTATGGGCCGTGGGACAAAATAAAGTTTATTTCTCATCTCTGTCCGACAAGCTCGCTGATGATTTTGTCGATTTATTCAAGAAAACATTTTCGCTTGGCCTGAAGCGTATCCTGCCGCAAGAACATCCGCTGGCATTGAAAAATAAAACGAAAGGCGATGTGTCTAACGAGGATATTTCGTTAATTGGACGTGAGTTTCTCACCTGGCTGTGGTTCAAATCCGAAGAAAGAAACGGCCGCATTGCTTTGTCCAAAAGCGAAGAAGTGGAGTTGCATCTGCTCAAACGGATCGCGCTGGAAGCGGGTGAGGGAGAATACTCCCAGGGCGTTGTTTGTTCGGGTCTGCATGCCGAACTCAAAGAAGGCAAGGAAGCCATTCGTCAGGGAAAGAGAGTGAAAGAAGCGGGCATCAAGCTCCACCACAATCAAAACGAATGGGAATTTAATTTTAAGGCCGATACCTTCTATTTTCAGTCGCTGAAAATGCCGGTCGTGGACTGGCAGGAGACAACGGGAGACCCCTCTGCAAGTCTTTTAGAGCGCATTTATCTGATTGAAAACGCTGTCAAGACTATCGACAAAATCTATGAATCTTTTCTGGCGATTCGTTTCTCAACTGAATGGGCGAAAAACGAAAAACCGCGGATGTCAAAATGGCTGAAGAAGGAACAAGAATAAAAGCCGTGCCCCTTGAAATTAGTCCCTGCCTTTATCGAGTCATAAATGACTTTACAAATGGGATTAAATCATTAAACTACTCGTTAGATACAAGCTCTAAACCAAAAAAACAATGCCATACCCGGGAGGTGAAATGCGATGGAACAAAATCAGATGGCCAGACAAATGATGGAATTTAACAAAACAGCATTTGACAACAGTTTCAACGCTATGTCGGCACTGCAGGATCAAACCGAGAAGTTGGTAATGAGTTTTCTGGATAAAGCCCCCTGGTTTCCAGCAGAAGGGAAAAAGGCAATGAACGACTGGATCAACAGCTACAAGAAAGGCCGCGAAGACTTTAAAGTAGCCACTGATGAAAGTTATCAGAAAGTTGCCGAATATTTTGTCGAGGCAGAAAAGCCAAAGACGAAAAAAACAGGGAAAAAATAAGAAAATTTGAAGATTTCATCAAGGAGGTTGCAATGGACCCCAAACTGATCGCCAAACAGATGATTGTTTTTAATAAAACAGCTTTTGATAACAATTTTCGCGCTATGCAGGCGCTGCAGGAACAAACTGAAGGGCTGGTCAATAAATTCTGGGATAAATCGCCGATGTTTCCTGAAGAAGGGAAAAAGGTGATTTCCGACTGGATGACAGCCTATAAAAAAGGCTGTAAAGACTTCAAACGTGTGATGGATGATAACTTCAAAAAAGTCGAAGATTTTTTTGAAGAAAAGAAATAGCCTTGATTTGTGGCACACACAAGGTAACTGACTTTTTTAACAAGACCGGCTTAAAGATGACTTGCATCATTGAAAGTATGACCCGCCCTGATTTTTATCCTCACCACCCCGAAACAGTGGAATTGGTGCAAACCCATATTTCCTACATCTTCATTGCCGGAAATTACGTGTATAAAGTTAAAAAACCGGTAAATTTTGGTTTTCTTGATTTCACCACGCTTGAAAAAAGAAAATTCTACTGCCAAGAAGAACTGCGCCTGAATAAACGCCTGGCCCCCAGCATCTATCTTGATGTTGTACCGATTGTTCGGGATAATCTGGGAAGCCTGTCTACCCGAGGTGATGGAGAAATCATCGAATATGCTGTCCGCATGAAAAAGCTGCCCTTGGACAAGATGCTGAAAACCTTACTGGCCCAAGGTCAGGCGGACGCTAAAATCATGGATGCTGTGGCCGAAAAAATCGCCCAGTTTCATACGGCGGCGCAGACCGGCGGTTCCATCGACGAGATGGGCTCCATCAAGACCATTCGCCGCAACTGCGAAGAAAATTTTGCGCAAACCAAAAAGTACATCGATGTCACTATCCCTGCCTATCAATACCAATTCATCAAAGAGTATGTGGAAAGATTTCTTGCAATAAATAAACAGCTTCTGGAAAAAAGAGTCGTGGAACATAAAATACGGGACTGCCACGGTGACCTGCATCTGGAACATATCTGCATTGATGATGAGATTATTATTTTTGACTGCATTGAGTTCAATGAACGCTTCCGATGCAGCGATGTGGCAGCCGAGGTGGCTTTCCTGACGATGGACCTCGATTATAATGGTTATTTCCGCCAGGCTGAAGGTTTTACGCTCTCGTATCTGACATATTCCGGTGATATGGATATGAAAGCTCTTTTAAATTTTTATCGCTGCTACTATGCTTATGTTCGAGGGAAAGTTATCAGTTTCCGCCTGGATCAACAAGAGATAGCGATAGTCGAGCGGGCTGCAATAAAGCAGACCTCGTCCAAATATTTTGATCTGGCTTATACGTATGCGGCGCACCTCGAAAAACCGGCTTTGATTCTTACCGCGGGACTGATCGGTTCCGGCAAAAGTTACCAGGCACGGCATCTGGCGGGGCGGCTCGGCGCGGACGTGATTCGCACGGATATCCTGCGCAAAGAACTGCTACAGATCTCACCCGCCGAAAAGCACTATGAATCGTTCGGTCGTGGTATTTACACGCGTGATATTTCCCAAAAAACCTATGAAAAAGCCGTCGAGCTGGCTGCTGAAAGAATTCAGCACGGCAAGTCCGTTATAATCGACGCCTCTTTTAAGAATCGCTCTGATCGCGAATTGGTTTTCAATCTGGCTGATAGGCTTCAGGTGCCGTTTTATGTCATTGAATGCACCTGCCCTGATGACGTCGTTAAAATACGTCTGGAAAAAAGAATGCTGGAGAAGGATAATCCATCCGACGGCCGCTGGGAAATACTGCAGGAGCAGAAAAAACAGTATGAAGCATTAAGCGAAATCCCCGCCGGCAGCTACTTTAAAGTTGACACCGTGAACAATCCGGAAATTCTTCGCCAAGATATTATTCACACGATCAAAATGGCTGAATTACGAATCAAAGAATAAATTACTTATGGTTTAGAGGTTTCTTTGACTTGCGCGTTTGCTTTCGCTTTTTCTTCTTTTAGCTTTTGAGATTTTGCTTCTTCGGCAAGCCGGGCTTTCGTTTCCGCGACATATGATTCTACTTTCAAATCCATGCCCACACCGGCATAATCACGCGCGATGATTTCAAAGCGTTTCAGCGCGGCGTTATATTTTTTCTGTTTGAAATAAAAATTACCCACATAAAACTCATGTTCGGCAAGTTTCATTTTGCATTCCCGGATCATTTTTTCGGCCAGGATGGAAAATTTGCTTTGCGGAAAACGGGCAACCAGTCTTTCGAACTCTTTTTTGGCTCGGATGGTTTCCGTCTGATCACGGTCAACCGCCCCAATTTCGACGTAGTGGCACATCCCCATTTGATAGATCGCATAGGGAACATTTTCATTCGTCGGATAAAACGTTGTAAAATCACGATAGGCTAGTTCCGCCTCCACGTATTCTTTATCGCTGTAAAAAGAATCCGCAATGCCCAGTTCGGCTAAAATGGCCAGGTCGTGAAGGGGATATTCTTCCTTGAGGCGAACATAGAATTCCCGCGATTTTTTATACTTGCCGTTCTGATATTCAACCGTGCCGCGCGAGTAGAGCGATTCCGGCGTTGACCGGACCGGTTCGCTTTTCTGAAAAAATGACAGGATGGTCGCTTTAGTCAATGAGCAACCGCTGCACATTACCAGAAGGACTAGGATGACACTGATTTTTTTTAACTTCACAAGAATTCCTGTACGAAATTTAATAGAAGGTAACTTTATTCCCGTTGGACTTGTCCGACGAAAATCACATGCTTTTTTTAATAAACTCTTCGAGTTTCTCCTTCGGCACAAGACCAATGAGGGTGTCAAACACCTTCCCGCCTTTAAATATAATCAGGGTAGGAATGCTACGAACACCATAGGCAACCGCCGATTTCTGACTATCGTCAACATTCAGTTTCATAACTTTGATCTTATCTTGATATTCAGCGGCGATTTCTTCCACAATTGGGCCAATGGCCTTGCATGGCCCGCACCAGGGCGCCCAGAAATCAATGAGTACCGGTTTGTCGCTTTTCAGGACTTCCCCCTCAAAATTGTCATCAGTTGCCACACCAAGAAATTGGCTGCTCATAAGACACGCCCTCCTTTTTATTTGCCGACTATATGTCATAGCGAACCAAAAAAAGTCAAATGCTATTTGCCGACTATGCAAGCCCTTCCATTTTTTTGACTACACTTTATTTATCTGCTATGAATCAGCCTACACAAGGAGGTTGATATGGAACGTGTGGGTGTATTAGCAGGTTCAGTGATAATGGAAAGAAACGATCTGATCAAAAAAGGCAACCGGCAACGGATCAAAAATCAATATGGTGAAGCGCTGACAACGGCAACCGATCAGATGGTTTTTATTGTCCGTCACGGCGATAATCCCGACGAATATATTCTGCCCCACAGGATCAACCACCCTGCCAATCTCCAGGCGCTCAAAGACCTTGGCGTCACCGAAGTGATCGGCATCAATTCAACCGGATCATTAAAAAAAAATCTGCATCCGGGCATGATTATTATTCCCGATGATTTTATTACACTCACGGCGACACCCACCATTCATCAGAATAAAGCCCTTCACATCACGCCATCCTTAAATGAATTTGTTCGTCAAAAACTGATTGCGGCGGCGCGGGCCTGCAACCTGGATGTTGCGGAAACAGGAATCTACTGGCAGGTTACAGGGCCCCGTCTGGAAACCCGGGCGGAAATCCGAATGATGGCGAACTTTGCCGACGTCGTCGGAATGACAATGGCCAATGAAGCGGTTATTGCCCTGGAAATGGGTTTGCCATACGCCTCGGTCTGTTTCATCGACAATTACGGCAATGGCCTTGTGGAAAACCCCCTGGGTATGGAAGAAATCATCGCGAACACACGCAAGAATGCGGACAGCATGATGAGACTTTTGGAGCAGTATGTTAAATTACGAGCGGCTGTCTCCGACACATGATCAAAGACTGCAATTCCGGAATTCCGCTGGTTCCAGAATGTTCAACTTTTTGCGTCGGAGATATTCCGGAAAACCATAAAGATGTTTTCCACGATACTCCATGATCACTGCGTTTGCCGGACAGTTATTCAGGCAACCAAAGCAGGCCAAGCACTTGTCCCTATCCACAAACTGTTTCTCCGGATGAATCGCGGCCACCGGGCACATTTTCACGCAGGTCCCGCATGCAATACACTTGGACCCATCCACCATATGTTTGCTGATCGCTTTCTTGTTGAGCCAGACCAGGGGAAGCATCCTCAGGAATTCCCGCAGCGCTAGTTCGGCCTCATAACGGATAGCCTCGCCACGGCTGATTTGCGCGAGAATCTGACTGGTGAAACGCCTAACCTGCTCGTAGGTGGCTTCATTGGGTAGATGTTCGCCCGAGCGTTGATTCGCGCTGTCCCAGGTCGGTGTCGGGTATGCGGGAACGCTGCGGAAGGCTTCCATGCCGACAGCGATGCCCTCCTTATCTGTTAAAAGACGGAGGGTATGACACAGAGCGTTGTGCTGATTGCCTTCCGGTCCGCCGAAAGACACAAAGGCCGCCACGGGCGTTCCCGTAATTTTCGGCGTCGCCGCCAACCAGTCGCTGACATTAGATGGGATATCGTAATAAAAAACTGGCGAACCGATCAGGATCAGGTCATAATCCGTCAGGCGTTTTGTATCGAAGCTCCTTATGTCGGCCAGATCCGCCATCAGTCCCTTTTCTCTGAGGATACAGGAAATTAGTTTCCCATAACGGCGGGTAAATCCCGACTGGCTGTAACATACAACTAGCCCCCGTTTCGGATTGCGGGTTTTCAATTCCCGGTGAGCCGCCTGCCCGCCAGCGGGAAGCGGCAGGCTTAATGCAGCGCAGAGGATAGCGCTTTTTTTAATAAAGTTTCGTCTGGTGTCCATAAGGTTTCCCTTATATTTTTTTCATCGGTTAATGGTCAATTTTTATTTTCTTCACTGTTAAAATTAATTTTCAATTCGTAAACACTGGCATCCAAGTGTGTCGTCATCGGATAGCCGGATTTAGCAAACACCTGCATCATCGGTTTGTTGCGGGACAACACATCCGCCGTGAATCCCACGATGTTCTTTTCTCTCGCTATGCGGATCAGATACCGCAAAAGGAATGTACCGATGCCCCGGTCCTGCCAGTCCTGATGGGTGGTAAAAGCCACTTCGGCATATCGCGTATTGGGATCATTGATATACCGCCCGATAGCAACAATCTCTTCCCGGCTTTCAGGCTCCGCTTTGCCGATCACCGCGGCAATAGCCATTCGATCATTATAATCAATGGCGGCCAGCGGCATAGCGACTTTATGGGAAAAGGATTTAAGGCTATGGAAGAAACGGGTATAGATGTCTTGTTCCGGCAGTTCGTAAATCAGTTCCTGAATGGCGCGTTCATCGGTAGCCTTCACCGGGCGAAAAAATAGTTGGGTGTTTTTCTTGTCCACCCAATTGATTTCGTATTCCTTTGGATACAAAACTGCAGGCAACGTCTGATCGCGGTAAATATAACCCTGTTTTTTCGCCGCCTCCAATAATTCCTCGCGGAAGTTAGGATGGGCAATGCTGATTAACATCATAGCCCGATCCCGGATGGATTTGCCATGCACATAGGCGATCCCATATTCCGTCACGACATAATGGATATCTCCTCTTGTTACAACCACGCCGCTGCCCGGAGAAAGATAGGGTACAATTCGGGAAATCTTTCCGTCTTCAGTCGTAGAGGGCAGCACCATAATGGACTTACCGCGCTCGGACATGGCCGAACCGCGCACAAAATCCACCTGTCCGCCAATGCCGCTGTAAAATTCAAAGCCGAGCGAATCGGAGCAGACCTGTCCTGTCAGATCAACGGTAAGCGCGGAATTAATTGACACCATCCGGTCGTTTTGAGCAATTACATAAGGGTCGTTGACGTACTGGCACGGACGGAATTCAAACAGCGGATTATTGTTTACGTATTCATAGAGGCGTCGGGTACCCATGCAAAAAGCCGTGACGACTTTTCCCGGATGCAGCGTTTTTTTCCGGCAGGTCACCACGTCGCTTTCTATCAAATCAATCAGACCATCAGTAAACGTTTCCGTGTGAACGCCCAGATCCTTTTTGTTTTTGAGATAGGGGAACACTGAATTGGGAATTTTACCCACACCCGTCTGGATGGTGGATTCATTATCGATCAGATCGGCAATTAGTTGACCAATCGATTGGGCGATATGATCCGGCGACTTCTGTTCAAACTCCAGAAGCGGCACGTCGTTTTGCACAAAGGCGGAAATCTGGCTGACGTGCAGGAAGCTGTCACCCAGTGTCCGGGGCATATTCGTATTCACTTCCGCTACAACATAGCGTGCGACTTCCGCTGCCGTCTTGGTGATGTCCACGGAAATGCCCAGACTGACATAGCCGTTCATATCCGGCGGGGATACGGTAATGAGCGCAACATCAATGGGCATCGACCCTCGCTGCATAAGCAGAGATACTTCCGAAAGGAAAATGGGCGTGTAGTCGGCATGGCCCGCTTTGATTGCCGCGCGGGCGTTCGCGCCGATGAAGAGCGCGTTATGCCGGAAATGCTCAGTATAAATATCCGAGGTGTAGTCGGTGAGCCCCAGATCAAGAAAATGGATAATCTCCACATCGGCAAAATTCTGCGCCATATCCAGGAGCGTCTTGATCAGCAGTTGCGGTTCTCCGCAGGCCGACGCAATAAAGATCCGCGCCCCGCGGCGTATCCGCGATAAGGCGCTTTGTGCGTCAGTCAGTTTCTCTTTATACATCTTCGGCCAGTCAAGAATCATAGGGCTCATTTCTCCTTTCCCGCATCAAAAAGAACAAGATGACCTTCAACCTGGCGAGACGTCATTGAAGATTTGAAATAAATGTTCTTGAGAAGTTACACATCAGAAAGCGCCGAGCTGGCAGGGCTTGACTTTTATCTGGAGATTCTCGCAAGCAGCACAAACGTCCAGGCGCTTGACGCCCAGTTTATCAGCGATTGTCCATGCGGCAACACAAGAAAGCCGGTTATTGACCAGCGCGGTGCGGATGGCGGCTTCCAGATCTGGTGCGACAGTCGCAGCGGCGGGCACGCGCTTTTGCTTGCCGTCAAAACCAAAAAGCCCCAGCTGGCATTGAACGATATTGAAATTGAGCAGGTCAATGCCCACACCGATCTCGCTAAGCGGCACGTTCGTTTTTTGAGCTATTTTTTCCGCCGCCTTGCAGGCGATATTGTTGTCTTTGACCTGTTTGAGAATTTCCTGCTTCAGGTCCTCTGCCACCTTTGTGCCTTCCGGATGTTTCTTGAAATATTTTCCTTTGTCCTGATGTGCCATAGTCTTATCCTCATCCTTATAAAATCAATAATTTAAAAGTAACGGCCTTTTCTATTCGAAGAATAACGCGACGACGAAGCCAGCAAGTTTATTCGATGAATGCGAAAGGTTGTCAGTATTTCATGTAGTGAAACGGCTCAATCGCTGATAGGGCTTCCGTGTCCAGGGTCTTAAATCCGTTCTTCTCCAGGAGTTTTTCCGTTTTTTCGATCTGGTCCACGTCAACCACAAAGACAGCTTTTTCCGAGCATTCCAGAACGAAGCCGCAGGCATTGTTGATATTGATGCCCTCCCGATACAGAAGCTGCATCAATTTATCCAATCCACCCGGCTTATCAGGAATCAGCACGGCCAAAACGTTCTTCAGGTTTACCGTCATGCCGGCTTCTGTCAGCGCCTTTTCGGCCCGCTTCGGATCATCGACAATCATATTGATCACCCCGAACGTATCAGACGTCGATATTGTTGTCGCCCGGATGCTAATTTTTGCCTTGGCCAGAACACTTGTTACATTCGCAAGTTTTCCCGGTTTATCTTCCGCGAACACGGATAGCTGATAAGCAATCATCTTTTTCTCCCCAGTTAATCATGTTAGATATGGAACTTGAAATTTCCTACAATTCTTCATAACATCGCAAAATATTTTAGGGGTAAGGCATGCGAGCCACGTGAAGAGAGGACTACTTGGTGTATGACGTAGCGACATGGGACAACGCGCAAAGCAGCCCATAAACATTTTCCGGTGTTATTACTTAGTCTTTACGGTTGTCGATCACCCGAACCGCCTTCCCTTCCCCCTTCGGAATACTGTCCGGTTCCACTAACTCGACCTTAGGCGTAATCAGAAGTTCACCCTTTAATTCTTCTACGATCTTTTTCCTGAGGGCTTCCAACTGCCGCAGGTCACCGGAAAAATATTGTTTATGAACTTCTACCTTCACCATCATATCGTCATTGTACCCTTGCCGGTTCAGAATGATCAGAAAGTTTGTGCCGACACCCGCGATGTCCATCAGTTTCTTCTCTATCTGCATCGGGAAAATATTCACGCCTTTGAGGATCAACATATCGTCCGTCCGACCTTTGAACCTCTCAATCCGTCGGTGCGTGCGGCCGCAGGCGCATTGCCCGGGAATCATCCGGGTCAGATCCTTGGTGCGGTAGCGAATGAGGGGCATGCCTTCTTTCTGCAATGACGTTAGGACCAGTTCGCCTTCAACACCTTCAGCGACCGGCAGTAACGTTTTCGGGTCAACAATCTCCACAAGGAAATTGTCTTCCCAGATATGCAAACCTTCCTGGTAGGGGCATTCAAACGCCACACCCGGCCCATTCATCTCCGAAAGACCGTAGGAGTTAAACGCTTTGTAGCCATATATCTCTTCAATTTTTTTGCGCATCTTTTCCGTGTGCGGCTCCGCGCCCAGGAAAGCGATTTTCACAGATGTGTCTTTCCGCGGATCTAGCTTCAGTTCCTCAAAGACTGTGGAAAGATGCAATGCATAGCTGGGAATGACGTGAACAGCGGTTGTGGCAAAATCACGCATCAATTGAATCTGGCGTTTGGAGTTGCCGGCGCCCGCGGGAATGACTAGCGCACCTAGCTTTTCCGCCGCGTAATGAAATCCTAAGCCCCCCGTAAAAAGGCCGTAGGTCATCATATTCTGAAAGACGTCGCCCTTACGCATCCCTGCCATATACAGACAGCGCGTCAGCATATTTGTCCAGACCGCGATATCTTTTGCGGTATGAAAGACGACTGTAGCCCGACCGGTGGTTCCGGATGATGAGTGCATTCGCACCAGATCTTCTTTGGGTACGGCGATAAAGCCATACGGCCAGTTTTCTCGTAAATCGTCTTTCGTGGTAAAAGGAAACTTCGTAATATCCGAAAGGGATTTCACTGAACTGACCCCAATCCCTTTTTCCTTAAAAGTTTTACCGTAGTAATAAGACTTTTCAGCTTTGATGAATGTGTCCTGAAGCGTTGTCAATTGCAACGATTCCAGTTTTGACCGATCCATTGTTTCTATATCTTTTTCCCAGTACATTTAATCCTCCGGAAAGCAATCATTAAGTCTTTTGTACAGTTCTGCCACTATTTTATCAAGTCAAATTTGGCATCAGGCTTTTACGTAACGTTCATCCTCCGAAACAATTTTATCCTGTCTTTGTAAATATTCTAAATGCTTACGGACCAGAACTCTTTCGTTGAATTCATACATCTCTTTCGGCTCACGCGGCCTGCCGTAAATCAGCCAGGCGGCACAGATCTCTGCGATCGTTTTGGGTTTTTCCAGAAATGCCAGCAGCTTATTTTCTCGCTCATAGATAACATTTTCATAATCATCCCAAAGCCTGCCTGGATTTTCTTCAAATAAACCGGTATCATGCGAAGCAAACCACTTTCGTGCCGGAACAGCCTTGAGCTTGTGGATGGATTTGATGGTTTCATCTATGTCGGAATATACATCGCCATACCAGGGACCAAAAGATGTCAGATCATAGTCCCCCAGGAAGAGAAGCCCTTCTTCTGGAAAAAAGAAAGATAAATGCCCCGGCGTGTGGCCGGGCGTCGGCAGAACTTGTACAGTCAGCCCTCCCAAATCAACCGTTGCACCGTCTTCAAGAAAATTCGCCTCGCACCTTGGCCGAAAATTAAATACTTCCAGTATGATCCTTTTCCAATTGGAGCGTTCTTGAGGAATTTTTATATCATACCAATCCAAGAAGATATTAATGTCTGTAAGCGGCGGAAAATCGCGCCTGGAAATCTGTAATGAGTGGTTTTCAAAAAGGTCTATATAGCGGATGTGATCCTCATGCCAGTGCGAAAGCCAGACATAGTCGACACCTTCATCTTTCAATCGTGTGAGCTTTTCCAAAGAACAAGCGGGATCGATAATCACCCGCGATCTGTCTCCTTGAAGATACAGTGAATGATTAAAAGGATACTTTCCATTGTTGTCCCCGCAAACAAACCGAATGCGTCCGAACTGACGATCTTCCATAATGTAACTCCCCGGATATTTATAGCTGTATATAGAAAATATCGGACCGAATTACCACTAGAAATAAGTCTTATGCCATGGCTTAACAGGTTAAATTCTTGAATGGCGGAGACAAAAGAAGGTAGCAGGATCTCAAAACCCTGCCACCTTCTCTGCCTGAACCCCTAAAGGTAAAGTTAATAATTTACTTTTTCATTGATTTTTCGAAAACAGCGTCAGCCTTCTTCGCTTTTTCCTCGGCTAGTTTCGCTCTTTCCTCGGCCTGCTTCGCCCTTTCCTCAGACATCTTTGCAGCATTTTCTGCGCGGGTTGCGGCATCGGCAGCCTTTATCGTGGCCGCCTCGGCTGCCGCCTTGGCATCCTGTGCTTCCTTGATTGCCTGATCAGCTTTCGCATTCGTCTGCTGTCCCTGCGCCTGTACCTTCTCAAGATCACCGGTTGTTGCACAACCCACCAAAGCAATAGCGAATACAAGCATCATTGAAATCACCAAAAGACTCTTCTTCATGCTCTAATCACCTCCTTTCTATTTAGTTTACCTTATTTTAACGCGGTCTGCTATCATTAATCATTATCGATTAATCCCTGACAGATTCGATCAATACACCTCCTACTTCCAAATCAATTTTCAAGCGTTTGATGGCATCTTTGGCTTCTCCGAGATTATTGAAAGGGCCGGCGATAACACGATAGCTATCATCATTCTTTGATAACACCCTTGCCGGAATTTGCGGCCCCTGATGATTGATAATGGCGGCAAGCCTCTCCGCATTAATCTCGTCACGCAAGTTAGCGGCTAAAACATACCATGCCCCCATTTTCATTTCCGGTATTTCCGGTCTGCCATACAATTTTTCCGGGTGCGTGACCTCTATGTCTTCCGCAGATTCTTTTTCACTTCCTTGCCGGATATCGGATAGAGGAACCGGAATCCCCCTGGCCTCGGCAAGCGTTTCCTTAACTTTTTCCCAGTCAAGGGTGCGCGCTGATTTCTTTTCAATATTTTTCAATTTCGCGTATATCTTGCCTAACTCATCAGTTTCCAGGTTTTCCATGGGCGCATGAACTTCCATATAAACAACGCCATTACGTTGACCTATGAGATAGGGCTGGTTAACAATGCTCACGGGTGTATGAATCGGCGTTTGTTCGTAGAGTTTTTTCACGTTTTCCGGATAAAGCCTCAGGCACCCATTGGTTGCTCTGAGGCCGATGCTGGATGGTTTGTTTGTGCCATGCATCAAATAAGTCGGCTTGCTTAAATATAGCGCATATTCTCCCAAGGGATTAAGAGGTCCCGGCGGAATTTGGCTGGGCAGAGGGTCTCCTTTTTTGCGATGATCTTCAGCAATGGAGGCAGGCACATGCCAGGTAGGCCGGTACATCTTACGTGCCACATACATTTGACCCATGGGCGAGGGTCGCTCTTCCGTACCGACACCAACAGGGTAGGTTGACACCGCCTGTAACTTACCCCCTCCTTTAAAATGGAAGAGTCTCATAGAGGCTAAGTTGATCACGATGCCTTTTCGAACAGCGTCCGGCAGAATAAAGCTCAAAGGCAACATGATACGCCCTCCGGCTTCAGGCACCCAAACATCGACCCCTGGATTAGCTGCGCTGATTGCATTGATTCCCAAGCTGAAGTGTCTTGCAATATCCGGCAGGGTATCCCCCTTTTCAAGCCGGACGAACGCCAACCGGCCAATGACATCTTCATCTTTTGCAAACGAAAACTCATTTCGTTCGAGCTTTTCTTCCGGATAGCTTGGTGTGGGATAGGATTTCACCTGAACCGTTTTCAACACAGCGCATCCATGGAGAGACGCGAAGAATATCAAGAGCACAATTAGACGAAGCCCATGGGAGAAGAGCGACCGGTCAATAATTCGATTCAGCGTCATAGAGGTCATCTTGTTTAATGAAGAAGAATTTAAAAACATTTCTCAGTTAAGCGCTTTCTCCGCCCGCGTCTTCATTGCCGTTGGTTTTTGGATTTGAAGAGAAAACTATCACTGTCTCCGCCTCCTGCTATGGCCTTATCTCAACAATCGTGCCATTGGGCACTAACTTGTCAATTTCCTCTATCTCTTCGTCTGTAACGGCAATACACCCTTTCGTCCAGTCACGCTCTGCGTGAAGATCACCCATCCACGAAAAACCATTTTTAATGCCGTGGATCATGATGTCTCCGCCCGAAGAAACCCCCAATTCCCTGGCTCGTTTTTTGTCTTTCTCGTTCGGATAGGAAATATGAAGAGATAGGTGATAGCGACTATCCTTGTTTCTTGAATCTATGACATAGGTTCCTTCCGGGGTTTTGTTGTCGCCTTGCCTTTCTTTCGGACCATTCGGGTTTCCCCCCAAGGCTATCTTGTACGTCTTGAGCACCTTGTCCTTTGAAATGAGCGTCAATAGTCTTTCTTTCTTTTCTATCAGAATCTTATCCGCCGGTCCATTCCGGAGCGCAAAAAACTTACTTTTAACCTCTTGTTCAAGCGCTTCAATCTTTTTTTGAAGCACAATAATCTCATTGTCCTTGCTTTTAACCTCTCGTTCAAGAGATTCAATCTGTGTTTGCTGTGTAACAATCTGTGAATGCTGCGTAAAAATCTTCTTATCCTTCATAGTGATATTATTGATATATAATACCATCATTTCGCTATCCTGCCTGTAGCGACTCTCCGGGTAATCCTTAATGACTTTCTGAAAACAGTCCAGAGATTTCTGGTAATCTTTCTGCTCGTTCTGAGGATGTGCATAGATAAAGCCCATCTCGAAAAAAACTCTGTCTGCCGCGTTGGGATATTTTTCAACAATCTGCTCATATTTGCTCAAAGACGCCTTGTAGCTTCCCTGGCTGAAAAGATCATTCGCTTCTTTGACGTTTGACTTGACCTGAAAGTTACTGCAACCGCATAAGAGCATGAGTGTCGTGATGATGCAGACAACGAATAAGTAAAGATGCTTTCCTGTACCAGTTTGTCTTTTGCCCATAATATACCTTTGTGTTTGTTAATATGTAATGACCGCAGAGCCAGTTCGGTTCCTCTTATTCACAGACTGCGGGACGTTTACCATATTCTGATTCAAAATTCTGCTTTTTTTAATAATCACTGTTTGAAATGCTGGATGGAACGGTACGATTGGAAATTGATGTAGTTTGTAAAACTATAGCAGATAAAAATCATCTATTTTACATTCCATTTGATCAGCCGGATACGGTTTTAAAATATCCAGAAGCTTTGACGCATCTTTGCTTTCCGGATTCAACCAGAGTTCCTGCGCTGTTTTTGGAACAATCACCGGCATGCGGTTGTGGATGGGCGCAACAACATCATTGGCTGACGTGGTGATGATCGTGCACGTTTCCAATGGTTTTTTATCGGGGGTAATCCATCGCTCGTAGAGACCGGCAAATGCAAATGGTTTGCCGGATTTCAGGCCAAAGCAGCAGGGGATTTTTTTATTCCCTTCTTTTTTCAATTCGTAAAATCCTTCGGCTGGAATGAGGCATCTTCTTGTCGCGAAGGCATTTTTAAAACTGGGTTTCTGTGTAAGTGTCTCGGCGCGGGCATTGATGAGTTTCACACCGATGGATGGGTCTTTCGCCCAGAAAGGAATCAGCCCCCACAAATAAAAAGCCAGCACATTCCCATGATCGGAACCGATCACCGCTGGAATATGCTGGCCGGGGCTGACATTCCGGCTGGGAGAAAAGTTGATAGACGTGTCGGGAACATCAAAATTCCGCATCATGACCGATAAATCGGTCATCAAAACAAAGCGACCGCACATTAGCCATTACTCTCCACGGCAACGTTATAGTTTGATTTTGCCTTCCTTCAATGTTTTGGTCGGTTTAAATATGTTCAATGGAAATTTTTTGTGAAGCTCGTTAAGTTTGTACACCAGTTCATGATAACCAATGCCCTGCGCCAGTGCAAATGGTCCGAAAGGCGAACCACCGCCGTTGGCCATGGCCAGATCAATCTCCTTGGGATCTTCTACGACTCCTTCTTCCAGAAGTTTGGTCGCTTCATTGACTTGCAAGGCGATCAACTGATTAATGTCGTATTCCTTCGTCGCCTTCGACAGATCAATAGTGGGCCTGCCCTTGGACCAATTATAGAATCCCTTGCCGGTCTTTTTGCCCAAATTGCCCGATTTCAGATAGGACATCATCGCTTCGGATGGCTTGTAATCTTTGGAAAGCACCTGCGAAAAATACTCAAGGCCGTGTGCGGCTATATCAATACCGACATAGTCCATCAACTCGAACGGTGCCATTGCCATAAGAGGCTTAAAGGCCGCGTCAAACTCCTCCGGCGTCGGGTGTCCCGCTTCCAGAATTTTGGACAGCAAAACCACCGTGGGTTCGTTGATCCGGTTGTAAATAAATCCCGGCGAATCTTTTTTGACGATCACGGGAACCTTCTTGATTTTTTTGGCAACATCATAACCGACCTGGATGGATTCGTCGGATGTTGCCTTTCCCTTGATCACTTCCACCAATTTCATCAGGATGGCCGGGTTGAAGAAATGATAACCAATCACTTTGTCGGGCCGTGTTGTGGCCGAGGCAATATCCGTAATGCTGATATTGGACGTGTTAGACGCAAGAATGGCGTGCTTCGGCGCAAACTTATCCAAGTCGGCAAAGACACTCTTCTTGAGTTCCAGCTTTTCCGGCACGGCCTCAATAATGAAATCCGCGTCCCGGACGGCCGTCTGTAAATCAACCATCGGGGTAAGGCGCACCAACGCATTCGCAAAAGCATCCGGTGTTATTTTGCCTTTCTCCTTGAATTTATCTAAGCTCGCGATGATTCCCGCAACACCCTTATCAACATATTTCTGTTCAATATCACGCAGAACAACTTGATAGCCACCCAACAAACAGGAAGCTGCAATTCCGTGTCCCATATCCCCCGCACCGATCATGGTAATCTTCTTTACATCTTCTGCTTTCATTTTTCGTTTCCCTCCTGAATGTAATTTAAAAATGTAGGACACTTTTACGACCACCGTGCGGGTGATAAGACTGTCCCCGACAAGATGGCTGATTTATTCAACACAGTACAGACTTTATTCGGGCAAGTGCCGGCAGTCAGATGATAAATTCTCTGCGCGGGAATTTGTCATCTTCGTAAACCTCCTTTACCGGTCCATGGTCAGGCGCGGGGAGCGGTCCCTTCTGGCCCGCTCCCCGTAACGGTTGTTTTCAGAGGCTTCCCTTGATTTGTTTCCCTCGCCGTTACTCCTTCAGCGCGCCGGTGAAGTTTTCGGATTCCACCTTGATCGCCGCGCCCTCATTGTTCATCACGCACTCGGCCTGGCCGAAGAATTTCGGAAATTCCGCGCCGATGAAAAACTGCGCCGAGAGCACCCGGCCGTTGTAGTAGGCGGCTTCGGGATTGGTCTCGAGAATTTTCTTACGGTCCGCGCCTTTGGCGTCGCCCAGGAGTTCTCTTGATTTCGGAATGGTAATCGTCAGGCTCCACAGGTGCAGCCAAGCCACGACCAGCGGGAACATCGCCTGCTGCATCGGCGTGGCGTTGGCCACCAGCGCCAGGAACTTGCCTTCCTGAAGCTGCTTCACCATCATGTTGATGATTTCATCGAGTTTTGCAATGCCGCGCTCAACCGGAGTGACATAACGCTCATCCACAATGCCTTTGGCCATGGCAACGGTATCCGCGAAATATTTCTTCAGCATCTGATAGTTGAACATATCCTTGTTCATCAGGATCTTGCGCATCTGCAGATCCAGCGACTGAATCGCGTTGGTGCCTTCGTAGATTGAGAAAACCTTCACGTCGCGGGCGTACTGTTCGACAGGGTATTCCTGGCAGTAGCCGTAGCCGCCGTAAACCTGCATCGCTTCGGCGGTCACCAGCCAGGCGGCGTCGGAAATGCCGGCTTTCACGATGGGAGTCAAAATTTCAACGATGCCCGTCGCCGCCTTCGTCTCCTCGGGTGATGAGGAATAATGCATAATATCCTCATGATGCGCCAAAAAGAGGCACAGCATGCGCATACCCTCAATCGTGCTCTTCATATACAGCAGCATTCGTTTGACATCCGGGTGCTCGATAATCGGAACCCTGGGAGCCTTGGGGTTCATGGACTGCGTGATATGAACGCCCTGAATGCGGTTGCGGGCGTATGTAATGGCGTGCATGTAGGCGGCTGAGGACACGGCCTCGGCCTGAACGCCGGTGTGGATGCGGGCCGCGTTCATGAGCATGAACATGACCTTCATCCCCTCGCGTTCCTTGCCCAGAAGGTAGCCGATGCACTTGCCGTTGTCGCCAAAATTCAGTGTCGAGGTGGCGTTGCCTTTGAGTCCCATTTTATGTTCAATGCCTGTGCAATAAACATCGTTGCGTTCGCCCAGCGTCAGGTCGGGGTTGATCAGGTACTTGGGCACGACAAAGATGGAAATGCCCTTTGTCCCTTCCGGGTCGCCTTCAATGCGCGCCAGCACGGGATGGATGATGTTTTCCGTTATGTCATGCTCGCCGTTGGAGATGAAAATTTTCTGGCCGGAAATGAGAAACGTGCCATCGGGCTGCCGAATAGCCTTCGTTTTGAGCGCTCCCAGGTCGGAGCCCGCGCCGGGCTCAGTCAGGCACATCGTGCCGCCCCACTTGCCCTCGAACATTTTGGGAAGAAACATGTTTTTGACTTCTTCGGAACCGAACGACTGGATGATGTGAATGGCGCCCGTGATAGCGCCGCAGTACATGGTCAGCGACGTGTTGCCCGCGTTGAAATACTCGGCCGCCGCCATCGAGATCGACGAGGGCATCCCCATTCCGCCGATTTCCGGCGGAAACGCCAGAGAGTGGAAGCCCGCTTCGATATAGGCGTTGAATCCCTTGCGGAAGGATTCGGGAACTTTGACGGAATTGGATTTGGGATCGAATTTCAGTCCGACCGTGTCGCCATCCCGGTTCGATGGATAAAACTGCTGCAGGGCGATTTTTTCGGCCAGTTCCAGTGTATCCTCATACACCGAGCGATCGAATTCTTTCAGACGGTCAAACCGGTTGAGTTTCTCCAACTCCAGCATTTCAAAAAGGGTAAAACGAACATCACGCGAGTCAACTAACTGATTTAACGACATATTCCCCTCCTTAAAAAATATATTCACATCGAACGCTTGTTGTTTTTCTTAGCAGATAAAAAGCGAAAAGCAAGAGATATTTTCAATTAAGTTAAATGTTTATAATTTAACACGTTACGTCTTGACGTGAATTGGGTTAATGGGCTCAAGGATGAATACTTCACTATAGTTAGTTTATCCGCTATTCGCTGTATGGTTTAGTCGCTGTACATTTCGGGTAAGCTGAACAGCCCCAGAATTTTTCTCCTGCGGCCTGCCCTTTTTTTGCTGTTCGTAAAACCATCTTTGCGCCACAGTCGGAACAAATAACAGCGTTTTGCTTATCACTCTTGATTTTCTGCACATTCGCAACATGTTCCCGATGTGTTTTAAAAGAGGGTACTAATCTTCCGCTCCCAATTTTTTTGATAATTTCCGTCACTTCCGAAGAAGAGAGAACACGTCGCGTTTTTGATTTGATATACCTGATGTATCCGTATCCATAAGTCACATTTTCAGGCATCGGTGTCTTGAATGTGCTGTCGCCGACAAAGACAACTAGAGAATGAATTTGCTCATCCTTCAGGTTCAACAGTTTTTGAAGGGTCTTGACGTGTTTATAATTTTGATGAAGCGGGTTTTGAAATTTTCCCGAATGTTTGAAAATTTTCTGCGTCCACATTGCATCATGTGAATTGCCGAAAATCCAACCTTTTATATTTTTTGTTTCAACAACGAAAACGCCATAGGCAGAAACAATGACATGATCAATTTGCGTTGTTCCATTTTCTGTCGGCAAGGTAACATTTTTAACAATATGATAATCGTTTTTATCGAGCAGGAATTTCCCCAGAACATTTACAATGAATTCTCCTGTTAAACCCTTAACCCAAGGTGATTTAAGAATACCTATCAGAATAGCTGCAGGAATTAGAAAAAAGATTACGTAAGTCATTAATTGTTTTGCAACAGGAGAAAAATCCATATGAAAGTATCCTCTTTGTGTCGATATTTATTTTTCTAAGGGTGGATCAAACGCAAGACTTCTGTCCACACACGATCCCAGGCACCTGCGAAAAAGTGGTTTTGCGCTTCCGGCATTGTTTCAATGGGAATGCCAAACCTGTCGGCCAATCCTTTGGTGGTTGCGACCGGATACCAAGTGTCGTCTTCGGTGATAAAGATGCGGGTACGCTCGGCGAACTTTTCCAGTTCTTTGAACGCATTATGTCCTGGTAGAAAGAGGTTTTCCAGGAATGCGCCCAAATGAATATGCGCGGGAACTTCATCTAGCATTTGCCGGTAACCGTTCGATTTCCATACATCGGTATCCAACCATTTCTCGTCGGCAAGTACCAGTCGTGGAATGGTATCATCGCGCGTGTACATGCATAGGACATCGACGAATTCAGAGATAGTTTTTCTTTGATACATGGAAAAGAGTGATTCACGCGAATCGGGCACCGGCGCGACCAGCACAAACTGTTCGGGCAGGCGATAACGTGCCGCGAATTGCAAACAGGCGTTTGCACCTGCGCTGTGGGCAACCATGATCAAGGGTGTTTCTGAAGGGACGCAGGCCCGGATAATTTCGTCCAGGTCGTTAGACATGGCCTGAATTGCCATTTCGCCCTCGGAACGGCCGTGACCGCGCGGATTATAGAGAATACAGGCGCAGTCATGGGCCGTGAAGTTTTCTACCGGCACCCGATACATCTGCACCGCGCCACCCATACAGGGCCAGACAATCAGGCAGACTTTGGGATTTTCCGGCACGGTAACCAGGACTTCTAAAAGGATGCCGTCCCTGGTCAGGAACGTCTTTAGCGTTTTTGCAGCCATAGTGATGAGCCACCTAGCAAATTTTTACTCTTCCGTCGATGGGAAATTCAGAGGAAAGTAAAGCTGAAAATTGTTCAAAAACGGGCTTGCCTTGACAAGATCGTGCTCAAAGAGTATTCTATGAACGCTGAATTCTTAGCCTTTCACAGTGGGCAATGAGAGTCCGTTTGTCACGCTCCAGCGTGGCCTTTTTAATGTTCATAAACTTGCTGGGAATCGATTTTAGGAGGCTTTATGTTAAACACTATTCTTCGATGGGTTATTAATGCAGGTCTATTAATGCTCGTTCCTTATATTGTTCCGGGAGTCGTGATAAAAAACTTCTGGACAGCTCTGGTAGCGGCTTTGGTGCTGGCTTTTGTAAATGCTATCATCAAACCGATTTTAATTCTACTGACTTTACCGATCAATATTCTTACCTTGGGATTATTTATTTTGGTCATTAATGCTTTGATGATTTGGCTTGTTTCAGCCGTCGTCAAAGGATTTGAAATTTCCGGTTTCTGGCCGGCTTTCTTTGCCGCATTAGTCTTTTCAATATTCTCACTTACATTAAATTATCTACTTGATTAGGATAATAAAAGACACATACTCATTCGAATCCAAATGCTAAACTTTTTTCCAGTGATCGACATACCTGATAATGGCTTGGCTGCCTATTGATTAACTGATGCAGATGAACCTATGAATGATAGCTGACAATGATTAGGTGAATCTGCCTGCGTGGTACAGGAGAAGGCATACTCAAATCAAATTATTATATGGCTTCAAATTATATAGAAAATAAATTGACTGAATATTTACCGGTTAACCATATAACATATAAGCACATAATATTATTAATGTATTTTGGTGGAGGCGGCGGGAATTGAACCCGCGTCCGAAAACCTTCCGCTGGAGCTTCTACGTGCGTAGCCTTCGTTTTAGAACCTTCACGCTGGTTTGCTCCCTAAGGCCGGATCTCACCGCGCTATCCTGTAAGAGTTCGCCGCCCTCCCCCAGGCAAGAAGTTTGGCTATCCTGTCTGAATGACGTTTCCCTCAGCCGACAGGAGAACTGAGTTCAACGTTAGCAGACTAAGCTGCTAAAGCGTAATCGTAGTTGTCTGCGATTATATGTTTCCTACCTGTTTAACGAGGCCTGTAGGAACCTCGGCACGCTTCTACAACTTCAAATGTCCCCGTCGAAACCGTTACGCCCCCCCCTTTTTTATTTTCAATTAGTATAATCCCTGCATCGTTGTTTGTCAAAAAAATAAGGTTATTTATAAGCCTGGATTCCCGCCTGCGCGTGAATGACAGAATTTAAGTATTTATTAAGTCAAAGTATTTTCAGCACCGCTCGATTTCATGCTTTTTCTTTTCTTTTTTCTTTTCCGCAAGGCGCATCTGCCTTCTTTCTTCCGCTTCTTTATGACGGTAGCGGTCTTCATCCGTTTCCAAAATCAAAGTTGGAAGCGGCATTGGCCTCTTGCCGGCGTCCAGCGCCACAAAGGTCAGATAGGCAGAACCTGTATGCCGTGTTATGCCCGTAATCGGGTTTTCCGCCTCTATGCGGACTCCGACCTCCATGGAAGTTCTACCCACATAGTTCACGGATGCCTTCAGCGTCAATACATCGCCAATATAGACAGGATGATGGAAATCCAGACGGTCAATGGATGCGGTCACCACATGCGCCCGTGCATGCCGTGTGGCGGCAACACCTCCGGCCGTGTCGATCAGTTTCATGATGTCACCACCATGGACGTTTCCGGCGGGATTGGCATTCTCCGGATTCATGGCCTGTGCAATAATAACCCTGCTTTCACTTCCTTTTTTCCCTTCCATATTTTATTGCCCTCATTAAACCTTGATCAACTTTGATTTAAAATCACGGGCTAGTGTGCGGCGCTCTTCGCGCTGTTTGATATCCTGGCGGCGGTCGTAAAGTTTCTTGCCTTTACCGATGCCGATTTCAACTTTCACCATCCCGTTTTTGAAATAGAGGCGTAGCGGCACCAGCGCCAATCCCTTTTCCCGTGACTTGCCATAGAGCTTGCGAATCTCCCGTTTATGCAAGAGCAGCTTACGTGGTCGAAGCGGCTCGTGATTGGATCGGTTGCCGAAATCATAATGACTGATATGCATTTCCCGCAGATAAACTTCATCATCCTTGACGACCGCGTAGCTGTCTTTGAGATTGGCCTTGCCGGCGCGCAGCGCCTTGACCTCCGTCCCGGACAGCACGATGCCGGCCTCGTAAATATCGTCGATATCGTAATTCACCCGCGCGAATTTGTTGGTCGCGATCAGTTTTTGCGCTGTATTTTCTTTTGACATGGTTCGATTTTACCTTAAAACACGATTAAAGCCATTTATATTTTCTTCTGCATCAGCAGATAATCCATTTTTATGTGGCCCATAGCTTTGTAAATATTATCCCGGATTTCCTTATTGTCCCGCTCCAATTCATTCAATAGATTTTTAACGTAAACCCGCTTTGAAATTTTACTTGTGGGACAATCGTTTTTTACTGCAGGAAATTGCCGCTCGCTGCTGTATTTCTTCACCAGTTCTTCCTGCAGATAAGCCAGCGGGCGTATAATATGCAGTTTGCCTCCAAATATGCTCTGATTAGGCATCATCGTGCTGATTTCGCGCCCGTAAAACATATTAATCAGCAGCGTTTCTATAATATCGTCACGATGATGGGCAAAAGCAATCTTGTTGCAACCTTTTTCATCGGCAATTTCAAAAATTCTTTTGCGCCTCAAACGAGAACACAAAAAACAGGGATTTTTCTTATTGAAATCAGAATGCGATTTAAGACCGATGTCGGTCTTTTCCATCACGTACGGGTAGTGATTGTCCTGAAAATATTTTTCAAGTACAGCATAGGCCTGATACGTTGGATCAAAACCCATGTCAATATTCACGGCAATGAAGGAAAAATCCGGCACAAAAATCATCTTTGAGTCCAGCAAATCCAGGAGTGCCAAGCTATCCGCGCCACCGGAAACGCCAATCAATATGCGGTCGCCTTCTTCGATCATGGAATAGTCCAGCACGGCTTTTTCCAGCCATTTTTTCAAATGAAGAAAGAGCTTGGTGTTTTTATCTTTTTTATCAACGTTCGTCTGCAAATTTTTTACTCCTTTTCGCTGGAAAATCAGCTTCTTTCTATATGACTTGCTGAAAGTTATCAAGCTCGTTTGATTATCGCCTTGAAATCAACTCATCTCTCTGTTATAGGTCATGGCAAAGCAGAAAAGGAGGTTTTTATATGCCAGAAATCATCAATATTCATGCCAGAGAAATACTCGATTCCCGGGGAAATCCAACGGTCGAAGCCGAGGTCACTACCATATCAGGATTTACAACGCGGGCGGCCGTGCCATCAGGCGCTTCCACCGGTGAGCATGAAATGCTGGAATTGCGTGACGGTAACAAGAAGAGATACAACGGAAAAGGCGTTGAAACTGCCGTTAAAAACATTCTTCATAAAATCGGACCGGAAATCATCGGGATGGATTGCCGCAGCCAACGCGATATCGACTTTGCCATGATTGAACTCGACGGCACCGCAAACAAAGGAAAGCTCGGAGCCAATGCTATCCTGGCCGTATCTATGGCTTGCGCCAAAGCGGGCGCGGAAGTATCCGGCCTGCCGCTTTATCGTTATCTAGGCGGCGTCAACGCCAATGTTCTGCCCATGCCGATGTGCAACATCCTCAACGGCGGCCAGCATGCCGACAACAACGTGGACATTCAGGAATTCATGATCATGCCGGTCGGCGCGCCTAATTTCAAGGAAGGCATCCGCATGGCCGCTGAAGTTTTCCATTCTTTGAAATCCGTTCTCAAAGGCAAGGGTTTAAACACATCGGTTGGCGACGAAGGCGGCTTTGCCCCCAACCTGAGATCCAACGAGGAAGCCCTGTCGTCCATCATGACGGCCATTGAAAAAGCCAACTACAAGCCCGGCAAGGACATCTTTATCGCTCTGGACTGCGCGGCCAGCTCTTTTTACGAAAAAGGCAAGTATATCCTGGCGGCGGAAGCCAAACCCCAGAAGTCCGCCGAAGAACTGGTGAAATTTTACGCCGACCTGGTTGCAAAATATCCCATCATTTCCATTGAAGACGGTCTGGCGGAAGATGACTGGAATGGCTGGAAGCTGATGACGGACGTCCTGGGAAGCAAAATCCAGATTGTTGGTGACGACCTTTTCGTCACCAATGTCAAACGTCTGAATAAGGGCATCGACTTGGCGATCGCCAACTCCATCCTGATTAAGCTCAATCAGATCGGCTCTGTTACCGAGACGCTGGAAACCATGAGCCGCGCCAAGGAGTCCGGCTATACCTGCGTCGTTTCGCATCGTTCCGGCGAGACGGAAGACACCTTTATGGCAGACATCGCCGTGGCGACCAACTGCGGCCAGATCAAAAGCGGTTCGCTTTCCCGTACAGACCGGCTGGCCAAGTACAACCAGTTAATCCGCATTGAAGAAGAACTGGGTGACTCGGCAAAATACCGCGGCAAAGAGGCCTTCTACAACATCAAACAACCGGCGAAAACAGGAAAGAAAAAATAAGCAAGCAGAAGAATATTAAAAAGGCCATGTCCTTGCATTAAGGGTATGGCCTTTTTTTTAAGCTGCGTAACGGTTTCGAATTCGCTGCCCGGCAATATTCTATTTGCCTGATAAAAAACTAGAGGAACTTAAACAGGCGGCGGCGCAACACTTCCAGTTGCGCCCGATTATCCGTCAGGCTGAAAGTGACTTCTCTTTTACCGCCTTTTTCTTCTTTGGCTTGTGAGATAATTAATTCGGCGCCTTCCAGAAATTTGATGGCATTTTGATAATTGGCCTGCGAAAGGGCTTCGGCGCGTAATATTTCTCCTTTGCTAAACATCCGTTCTCCCAAAGGCCGAATCTTGGCCAGCCATTCTTTTTGCGTCAACGGTTTTTTCTTGAGATAAACCATACTGCGAATGACGATCCAGCACGACTCCAGGTAGTTGTGGACAAGTCCGGCAAAAGGCTTTAATCTCGCACCGCCTTTGCTTTTGACTTCGATCCAGACTTCGCCCTCCCGCTCGGTGGTAACAATCATGGACCTCGTGTGTAAATAAGAAAGAACATCATTAACTTCTTCCACATCATCACGTCTCTCGTCAAAAATAAACTCATTCCACAAGAGCCACTTCAGAAATTTATAGTCTCCCGTAATCTTCGCCAGGGATATGACATCTTCAGGATTTTTCACCATAGATGTTGCGACAAAACAAATGGGCATAAAGAAATGCAGAATGTTGTTTTTGTAGTATTCAAGATTCAGTCTTTTAGGATCAGGAAGAGAATACACGATATCCTGCATTTCATCCTCTTCCTCCTCATCGGCTTCAATCTTGGAAATAATACCCGTTGAGTCGAAGATGTTCAGAGCATCGGCAATCGCTTTCTCCCGATGTGCAAACGTTGCGGCAAATTTCACATGCCTGGTGAATAAATACTGATAAAACTCATTTAATATTCCATTTAATTCATCATGAGATATGCCTCGCCGATCATGGCTTAAAAGGCCAGACGCCACCAGCGCAAACGGCGTAACCACTGAAACCTTGTTAATCTCCAGAACGACTTCATACCCGATTTTTCGATAAAGACTTTGACGTTCATCCATCGTCATCTGTTCCATGGACTTATCCTGCGCCGCCAGATAGTCTTTCATGATGATCGGCTCGCCGACATTGATATAAACCCTACCGTATCTCTTGCGCAACATTCTGGTACTTTTAATAATTTCAGCGGTATTCTCCTGAACCTTGGGCGCCCCGGATAATTCTTTCAGATAGGAGCGTTCCTCAATGACACGGTCATATCCAATAAACAAGGGCACAGCAGCCATATTTTCGCAATACTTGTCTTGATAGGCCTGAATAATCATCGACAACAAACCATATTTAGGCATAACCATTTTTCCGGTCCGGCTTCTGCCACCTTCAATGAAAAATTCCAGCGGAAGACCCTCGTGCAGAAGCGTGGCCATATATTTGGAAAAGACTTCTCCATAAAGATCGTTACCCCGAAAACTGCGCCGGAGGAAGAAAGCACCGGAACGGCGAAAAATGAACCCCAGTGGGAAAAAAGAAAGATTGTTACCCGCGGCAATGAACGGCATCTGAATATTATTTTTATAAAAGACATAAGAAAGCAGCAGATAATCAATATGGCTGCGATGACAGGAAATGATGACAAAGGGCATCTTTTTGGACAAAGTGCGAATTTTGGCAAGCCCTTCAGAATCAATAGAAAGACCGTCATAAACCGTGTTCCAAATCCAGCTGAGCAGCTTGTCCCAAAGTTCAATAAACATTTCCCGATAATCAGCGGCAATTTCGTAAAGATAACGGCGGGCATCTTTTACAATTACAGCTCTGTTCTTTTTAGTTTTCTGGGCATAATCATCCATGAATCGATTCAGTTTCGGATCGTGCATCACCATGCCGATGAGCTCTTCGCGCGATTTTAAAGCGGGCCCGACCACCGCTGTCTTTTCTTCTTCAATCCGGTCGATCAATTCTCCGCGTAATTCATGAATCAGTTCGTCCTGGGTCAGATTCCCTCCGGCAGATAAATAATCAGCCAGGTTGACCGGTTCTGTGGGAATCACAAAGGCTTTCTTCGAATAGCGGATGAAAGTGATCAAACGCCGAAGTGTGCCTGTATGTTCCATCTGTCCGAAAAGGATGTTAAAAAGGCCTTCATCTTCCTTTTCCCGGCGGCGACCATAGGCCACGAGAACCGGCACGATAAAGATGGGAAAGGAAACTGTGCTCTGCAGGTTGATCAGACTGGCCAACGCATCTTCAGCAAAACGATTTTCAATAAATTCCGACTCACCCAGATGGATAACAATGCTTTCTTTTCCAGCGACTTTTCTTTTTAGAAAATCCAGCTTGCCCTGACGCGTGATCGTTTTGCTGCGGAAACGGCGTAAAAAAGATGACCAAAGAAATTTCAGCATCTTGGGCAGGGGTTGCCAATACGACATGCTCATATCATGACAGTAAACCGGTCTGGCCAAGCCATTACGGCCGGTAATTTCGGCAATAATCAGGCTGTTGAGTTTACTTCTCTGCTTGATTGCGTAAACGATAACACCCTCACCGGCAAGTTCCTTAAGAGCTTTGACTTCTTCATCAGCGATGGAAACACGCGAAAGATAAGCTTTCGCTAACTGAAAACGCCAGAAATCCTGTTTGTCATAAAGACAGCCGGCATAGTATTCATTTTCATGACGATCGGCGACTGTTGGTCCTTTTTCACTCATAATCAATCCGATTTATTCTATTGAATTTTAATGTAAATAAGGCTCTGGAATCTATATTTCCTTCTTTTGAAATTCATCTGGAAAGCGATCGCTCATATAATCCTGAACATAAGCCCGCACCTCAACGGCATTGTTAAAAGACATTGCCTGATTCAGGAGTTCCCGGGAATCTGCAAGAGTTGACTGTTGTATAATTCGTTTGATGCGGGGAATAGCCAGGTGATTCATACTTAATTCGTCCAACTGCATTCCTACAAGAATCAGACAACAAAGAGGGTCCCCTGCCATTTCTCCGCACATAGCCACACGAATTTTTGCTTTGTGAGCTTGATCTACAATTCTTTTGATTAACCTCAAAACAGCAGGATGCAACGGTTCGTAAAGATAGGTAACTCTTTCGTTGGAACGATCGATCGCGAGCGCATACTGAATCAAATCGTTGGTGCCGATACTGAAATAATCGACTTCCTGCGCAAGCTGATCGGCAATAACGGCGGCTGCCGGCACTTCGATCATCACCCCGATGTCCATCCGTTCGGCAATCGTCACCCCCTGGCCTAAAAGCTCCTGGCGGGTTTCTTCCAGTAACCGCTTGGCTTCACGGATTTCTTCGATGCCGGAAATCATCGGGAAAAGAATTTTAACTCTTCCAAGGGCACTCACGCGCCAGATGGCCCTGAGCTGCGTTTTGAAAATCTCAATCTCCTTCAAACAGAAACGAATGGCCCGTAATCCCATTTGTGGATTTAATTCTTTAGCCTGTTTTTGATATTTAGTAAATTTATCGCCACCCAAGTCAAATGTGCGGATGGTTGCCCACGATAATTTTTTTTCTGTCACAACCTGACGATAATTATTGAAATGATCTTCTTCCGTTGGCAAATCATCCCTATAGATATAGAGAAATTCCGTGCGGTAAAGCCCGATATGCTCCGCTCCATGAACAATCGCCGAAGGAATCTCTTCTATAAATTCGATGTTAGAACCGATTTGCACATGGTAATGATCCAGCGTCACGGCGGGCAGCTTGGCATATTTAAGATACTCGTCTTTCGCGTCGTCATAATGACGCTTCTTTTCTTCATATCTTTTGAGCATGTCAGGGTAAGGATTGACCACTACAAGTCCCGACGTCCCGTCAACGATTATTTCATCGCCCGTGCGGACAAAGCGGGTGACGTTATCAAGGCCGACGACAGCAGGCAATTCCATGGATCGGGCAACAATCGCAGTATGCGAGGTACGACCGCCACTGTCGGTGGCAAAACCGACGATTTTGTCCAGTTTCATTTGCGCCGTATCAGCCGGTGACAGATCATGTGAAACGATAACCACACCTTCATGGCCGACTTCCCAAACTTTTTCATGTTTTTCACCGGACAGATTACGCAAAATCCGCTGGACAACGTACTGCACATCGCTGATGCGGCCACTGATATAAACATCCTCCAGGGCTTCAAAGACCTGCTTGTAATGATCCAGCGTCATGCGCAAGGCCCATTCGGCGTTGACACCAAAACGGCGAATATATTTGATGGTACGGTTGATGAATTTTTTATCCGATAAGAGTAAGATGTGAACATCGATAATATAAAGGGGTTCGGTCACTTTTGTTTTTTTGAGATTTTCCTGAATTTCCAAGAGCTGTCGTGTTGATTCTTTCAGGGCAATCTTAAAACGATTAACTTCATGAGGGATTAATTCATCGTTATTGAGTTTATAAAAAGATATTTGGGCGTCCAGCGGATCAAAGCGGTAAACTTTACCGATAACGATTCCCGGAGAAACGCCAATTCCCTTAAGAACAAAAGTTTTTTTGCCTTGATCAGACGTCATGTTAGATTTTATTCTTCTCCAAATTTATTTTCAATCAAATCTTCGAGCTCAACCAACGCCTGGGAAGCATCAGCCCCTTCGGCGCTTACCGTTATCATACCGCCCATCGGGCAAGCAAGGGTCAAAATTCCCAGAATGCTCTTTCCATTAACAGTTTGACCGTTACGCTCAATAAATATTTCGGCTTGATACTTCTGTGCAATGCGGACAAACAACGCAGCTGCGCGTGCATGCATGCCTAATTTATTTTTCAATTTAAATGTTTTCATTTCCAACACAGTAATAAGTCTCTTGATGAATAAATCATAAACAGTAGCGCTGCTCCATATAGGATATAAATCTGCGATACACCTTTTTTAATCAACCACCAACAAGACAAGATGATGACGAGCATGGCCATCGCGACAACCAACCGATGTGTTCCGGCAAAGACCGAATGCCCCTCCTGCAAAAGCCAAGTGCCACAGCCCGAAAGGACAACCAGGGATAACCATCGCACCCGGGCGCCAATGCTCGGCAAGTCAATTTTGCGAATAAATTCAATCCCCTGCTTTCCCCAACGGTAACCTTCCATAAACCCTTTCAGTCTGACCCAGACGTGCGCGGGTGTATAAAATATTATGAAAGCTAACGGTGCAAAAAGATAGCCAAGTCCAGCCAAACTAACCGCGATAATTCCCGCACAGGGTCGAAGCACACCCCAGAAAAAAGTATCGCCAATCGCGGCGTAGGGACTCATCAAGCTTTGTTTAACCATCACGATGATAGCGGCATCATCTCCGGCTTGCCGCTCTTCTTCCATCCGGATTATCGAGCCGATCAACGGCGCAGATAAATATGGGTGCGTGTTAAACATCTGCAAGTGACGGGTCAGCATTTCTTTTTCATCCCCGCCGGATAATTTCCGTTCCCGGAGAAGCGGAATCATCGAATATGCGAAACCAAGATTTTGCATTCGTCGAAAGTTCAGTGTGGTGTGGATGAAAAAAGATCTCAAAAATATTTTAATTAAAGATTCTCTTTTCATTTTTTATGGACCCAGACGCATAGATCTTGATTATTTTCATATTTTTATGTGCCGAAGGAACTAACATAAATGGCAGGTTAAGTCAATTTAATCAGGGCGTATGGATAAGCTTTTAATTTTTCTTGACAGGTGTTTTTTTTGCTGTTAAGGACACGCCGGTTTTTAATGCCAATAGCGACGTGGATATTTCTTGATTCCTTGTGTTGTTCCGCAACGTCTAAATATTTTCGCGTAATTTATTATAGAAGGGGGTTGTACAAAATGCTTTGTCAGACAGTTAAAAATGGAGTGGAATGCGCTTTTATGAGCAAAAAAGGCTGTGGCTTTTTCGGCGGCAGCTGTGTTGTGATCATCGACAAATGCGGTGATTGCAGTAAAATTTTCGAATACGAAACCGGTAAGTATTGCAAGGTCTATCCGGATCCAAAAAGCAAGTGGATGACCGGCAACTGCCCAAGCGCATCACACGTTAAATTGGAAATTAAGGAAACTCAGAAGATTAACCCGCTCAAAGCTTCCAAAAGGTCGAGTAAGAAATAACGATTTTTGCGCTTTATGAGCTAAAAAGCCGGCAACCATTTTGCCGGCTTTTTAGCTCATAATCTTTTTTATTTGCTGTAATTCCCTTTTGATCAAAATTAATTTTTCATCATGGCCGGCCGTGAGCGACGCTTCATCGTCATGGCGCATTTTCATCAGTTGCTTTTTGGCGCCGTTGATCGTGAAGCGCTGCTGGTAGAGAAGATTGCGTATTGTTAATAATTCTTCAACATCTTTTTTCCGGTAAAGACGCTGAGCCGCTTTTGTCCTTACCGGTCTGACCGTCTTAAATTCAGTCTCCCAATAACGAATAACATAAGGTTCAACGCTGAGGATTTTGCTCACTTCTCCAATACGGAAATAAGCCTTTTCGGGAATTATGTTATCCATACAATTCCTGAATCCTTGCGGAGAAATACATCTGCAATCCTAACCATAAAAAAACTTCGCATTGAAAGCGGAATTAAAAAGCTTTTTAAAAGTTTAGGACCATTTGTGCAGTTGAATAAATTATTAACCGTTTAGGGATTTACGCAACACCTGAGAGGATTTAAAAGTCAAAACCCGGCGTGCGGTAATGGATATTTCCTGTCCGGTCTGGGGATTACGGCCTCGTCTGGCGCGTTTCTCTTTAACCATGAAATTTCCGAAACCGGAAATTTTAACTCTCTCACCTTGCGCAAGGCTGTCTTTGATGATGTCAAACACGGATTCAACAATATCCGCTGATTCTTTTTTGGAAAAACCGAGTTTTTCGTAAACATTCTGGATAATATCAATCTTCGTCATTTCTTTTCCTCCGTTTTAACGTCATGTAAACTATTAGGTTCTTATTTTTGCACCCGTCAGCCGGACCGTGTTGTGAACAATTTTGTCATGGATAGAATTGATTTCCGTATCCGTTAAAGTTCTGTCGAAAGCACGATAAGAGAATCTTAACCCGACACTCTTTGCCCATTCGCCAAGACTTTTGCCAACGTATATATCAAAAATCACCACATTTTCAAGCAAATCTTCACGTTGGCTTAAAACAATTTCCAGCATCTTTTCCGCTTCCATTGAGGCAGGAATTACAAAAGCGACATCACGGGTGACTGCCGGAAATTTGGATATTTCCTTGTAACTTATTTGCTGTTTGATCTGTTGGACCAGCAGATCAAGATTAATTTCAAATAGATAAGCGGCACCCCTAATATCCATTTTCTGCATCACATCCGGATGCGCTTGGCCTAAATAACCGATCCGCGTCTCATTTTCATACACGCCACATGATTGACCGGGGTGTAAAAATGGTTCTGATATTTCAGCGCGATAACGGCACTGCTCCAGCTTTAAATCATAAAAAATATTTTCCAGAGAGCCTTTAAGATCGTAAAAATCAACATTCGCTTTCGCTCCCCAAAGGTCTTCTGATGCCTTTCCAGACAAAAGACCTGCCAGAATATTCTTTTCTTCAGGCAATTCTCCCGCTTTAAGCTTCAGAAAGACACGTCCTATTTCAAAGATTTTTAAGTTGAACGATGCATTGTTAATATTTTTCTTGAGGCTCTCCAGCAACCCGTAAGCCATGGTTGTGCGCATCACCGATTGCTCTTCCGTCAGCGGATTTTTGATGACCACGAAGTTGCGCCGTTCATCTTCTTGAGGCAAACAAAGATAATCAACTGAGGCGGCTGATGTAAAGCTGTAATTGATAATTTCTGAATAGCCGCTGCCGATGAGTAATTGACGGACCCTTTCCTCCAGATCCAGGCGGGGAATGCTTGCCATCTCTGTCACCGAAACGGCGGGCAAGGTCACTGGCACGTGATCATAACCATACAACCGCACAACCTCTTCGATTAAATCAATCTCTCTTTCTATATCTACCCGATAGGTCGGTGGCGTCACAAGATATTTCCCCTTGCCCCCCTGACGCACAATCATGCCGATACTCTTCAGGGTGCGAACAACGTCTTTGACGGCAATGGCCGTACCAATTATTTCACGAATTCTATCCAGACGGAGGGGAATGTTCTCAACAGCCTTAATTTTTTTCGGGTATTCATCAATATAATTTTTACAGATGGATCCTCCGGAAAGATCAGCAATTAATTGCGCCGCGCGATTAAGCGCCCGAATTACGCCTTCCGGGTCAATGCCTCTTTCAAAACGAAAAGCGGCATCAGTCGGCATTGCCAAACGGCGTGATGAACGGCGAATGGAAGAAGGATTAAAATAGGCGCTCTCCAGGAAAATGACCTGCGTATCATCCTTGACTTCAGAATTGAGCCCCCCCATAATTCCGCCGATGGCCACAGGCTTTTTGCCGTCGCATATTAATACCGAGTCGTCGGGAAGAATGTGGCTTTTCTCGTCCAGTGAAACAAAGACTTCACCTGTTTTTGATTTACGCACAACGATACGCCCCTCTTCCAGGAAACGAAAATCAAAAGCATGCAGCGGCTGACCCATCTCCAGCATGACGAAGTTCGTCACATCTACAACATTATTGATTGCGCGCAAGCCTGCTGCTTCCAGTCTCGTCTTCATCCAGATCGGAGAGTCACCGATTTTAACATTTTTGATCATCCTGGCTGAATAACGCGGACACAGATCCGCATCCACAATGGATACCGAAGAAAGAGAGGAAATATCTTCGACTGATTCTTTGATCTTGAGAACCGGCATCTTAATTTTCTTACCGGTTAATGCGGCGATTTCACGGGCCATCCCGATCATACTCAGACAATCGGAACGGTTCGGTGTTATGCTGACATCCAAAACCGTGTCGCCCAGATTCAGGGCCGTCTCCAGTGGAATCCCCAGCGTCAGACCGGTCGGTAAATGCATAATACCCGATGCGTCATCACCGATTTCCAGTTCCGACTCCGAGCAGAGCATACCGTCGGATTTCTCACCTCGCAATACCGTTGATTTGATCGTATATCCGCCGGGAATAACCGCTCCTATTTTTGCCAGTGGCACGATATCGCCGGCATTAATGTTTCTAGCTCCGCAAACAACGGGATAGGTTTTGGTTCCATCCGTCACGTCGCATAAAGATAGTTTATCCGCTCCCGGATGCGGCCTGACGGATGAAATTTTAGCGACTACGACACCGGAAAACTTGTGTGCAACTGCCTTAATCGCATCCACTTCCAGACCGGTCATCGTTAACCGATCGGCAAGCTCTTGCGCCGTTAATTCCAGATCAATATAATCTTTAAGCCATTTAAGACTAACGAGCATGAGACGAAGCTCTCCTAGAATTGTTTAAGGAATCGGATGTCGTTTTCAAACAAAAGACGAATATCGGAAATGCCGTATTTCAGCATGGCAATGCGTTCCAGTCCAAGACCAAAAGCGAAACCGGAATAAACCTCCACATCATAACCGACATTTTTAAAAACGGCGGGATCAACCATTCCTGACCCTAATATTTCGAGCCAGCCGCTCTGCCCGCAGACACGGCAACCTTTACCCCGACAAATGACGCAGCGAATATCCACTTCAGCCGATGGTTCGGTAAAGGGGAAAAAACTGGGACGAAAACGCAAGAGCGTATCGTCACCGAAAACTTTTTTAAGAAAAGCGGTCAGAATGCCTTTCAGATCGGCAAAACTGATTCCCTGATCAACCAGCAATCCTTCAATTTGATGAAACATCGGGGTATGGGACACATCGGAATCCGGCCGGTAAACTCGTCCCGGCGACAAAATGCGGACCGGGGGGTTCACTTTTTCCATAATCCTTACCTGAACCGGCGAAGTATGGGTGCGCAGGACCATATTATCTTCTATGTAGAAGGTATCCTGCATATCCCGGGCGGGATGATCCTGAGGAATGTTGAGCGCCTCAAAGTTGTAATAGTCCCACTCGACTTCCGGCCCCTCGACGACCGAAAAACCGAAAGAGGCGAAGATATCACAAATTTCGCGGCGGATTTGAACCACAGGGTGAACTCTGCCCGGACGAACCCCTCTGCCGGGCAACGTGACATCAATTTTGTCTCTGGCCAGAATTTCTTCTTTTTTATTTTGCGCCTGACTCTTGAGAGCTTCTTCAATTTTTGTTTCCAGAAGCTCCTTCACTTCATTGCAACGTTTGCCGAACAGAGGTTTTTCATCTATCGGCACCTGAGCAATATTCCTTAACAGGGAGGTGAGCAGCCCCTTGCGTCCCAGATATTTTGTTCTTATGGCCAGAATCGAATCTTCAGCCCCGGCTTCTTTCAGTTCGGCAAGAGCGTCCTTCTCCAACTGTTGAAGATCCGCAATCATGCCGTCTGCTCACCTTTGGCTGCTGCTACAATCTTCGCGAAACCTTTCGGGTCATTGACAGCCAGTTCGGCCAAAATCTTGCGATCCAGCGCTATGTCTGCCTTCTTCATAGCATCCATGAGGCGGCTGTACGAGATGTTGTTCAGGCGGGCAGCAGCGTTGATACGCGCTATCCACAGCTGGCGGAACTCTCTTTTACGACCTCTGCGATCTCGATACGCATAACCCAGAGCCTTGTTGACGGCTTCCGTAGCGGTTCGCAGCAGACGGCTGCGCGCGCCAAAGAAACCTTTAGCCCTCTTTAATATTGATCTTCTTTTCTTCCGGGCAGTGACGCCTCTTTTTATCCTCGACATTACTTTTACTCTCCTCAATTAATAACAACTTCACTGATATCTGTAGCCTATAAATAAGGAATAAGCCTCTTGATTGCAGTCTCATTTGCTGAATGAACCAGTGTGGATTTCCTCAAAGTTCTTTTTCTTTTGGTGGTCTTTTTTGTGAGGATGTGACTGGCAAAGGCCTTACTCCGTTTCACCTTACCCTTCGCGGTAATCGAAAAGCGCTTAGCAGCTCCTCTATGTGTTTTCATCTTTGGCATATTCTCACCTCTTTTTTTATTCTCATGTATTTATTTTTTGGGTGAAACAATCATGACCATGTTCCGGCCTTCCAAGCGTGGCTCTTGATCCATAATACATTCATCAGCCAACACAGCTTTAATTTGGTCCATCAATTTACGGCCGATCTCCGTAAAAGCTATTTCACGCCCCCTGAACATCATCGATATTTTCACTTTGTTGTGTTGCTCCAAAAACTTTTTTATATGTTTTATTTTAGTTTGTAAGTCATGCGCTTCTGTTTTGGGCCTTAAACGAATTTCCTTCACATGAATGACCGTCTGGCTTTTTCTGGCATCATGGATTTTTTTACTTTGCTTATAGCGGTACTTTCCATAATCCATGATTTTGCAGACCGGCGGCTCGGCGTTGGAGGATACTTCCACTAAATCCAGACCGACTCTTTCCGCATTGACAATCGCTTCATCCAGCGAAATAACACCCAGAGGCTGTCCTTCCTCATTAATAACTCTGACAGTCGCGGACTTTATTTCTCTGTTGATTCTTAAATCCTTAACTATACGGCACCTCCCAAGCAATCAATATTTAAATAAAATTCTACTTCTTTTTTGCACACATTTCCTGCACTAAAGCAATAAATTGTTCAACCGGCAGCGCGCCGAGATTCTGACCGTCGCGGACACGCGGCGCGACTGTTTCGGCCTCCACTTCCTTATCGCCTATCACCAGCATGTAAGGAATTTTCTGTATTTGCGCCTGACGGATTTTATAGCCTAATTTTTCATTGTCAAAATATTTTTCACACCGGATGCCGGCATCAATTAATCGGGTATAAACCGTCTGGGCGTATGGAATGTGCTTATCCGTAACGGTTAGCAAAACACATTGCGTCGGCGCCAGCCACACCGGGAACGCGCCTGCGTAATGCTCGATGAGAACGCCCATAAATCGCTCGATCGCGCCCAGAATGACCCGATGAAGCATGACGGGGCGGTGTTTTTCGCCATCCACGCCGATGTAACTCAGATCAAACCGTTCCGGCAGTGTAAAATCACACTGGATTGTCGCACACTGCCATTTTCTTTTCAAAGCGTCCTTGAGCTTAAAATCGATTTTCGGCCCGTAAAAAGCACCGTCGCCTTCATTAACCTCATAGCTGATGTTGTTGTCCTTGAGAGCATTTTCCAGCGCAGAGGTGGCCAGTTCCCAATCCGCATCGGATCCAATGGAATGTTCAGGCCGTGTGCTTAATTCCACTTCATATTCAAAGCCGAAAATACCCATTGCATAATTGACAAAATCTGCAATGGCGCGGATTTCAGAATTAAGCTGCTCAGGCATACAGAGAATATGGGCGTCATCCTGAGTGAATTGACGCGCACGCATCAATCCATGTAATACGCCCGTTTTTTCGTGACGGTGAACTGTGCCCAGTTCAAAATATCGAAGCGGTAGATCCCGGTAACTGCGGATTTTCGATTTATAAATCAGCATGTGGGAAAGACAGTTCATCGGCTTAATGCCGTAAGTCTGCTCGTCAACTTCGGTAAAATACATATTATCGCGGTAATGATCAAAATGGCCGGATTTTTTCCACAGATCAACTTTAAGAATCTGAGGCCCCATGACCATATCGTAACCCCGCTTTAAGTGCTCTTTTCTTTCCCACTCTTCAATAATATAACGCAGTAACATGCCCTTGGGATGAAAAATCACAAGACCCGCACCCGCTTCATCATTGACCTGAAACAGATCCAGTTCTCTGCCTAGACGCCGGTGGTCCCTTTTTTTAGCCTCTTCGAGCAGATTCAGATAATCAGTAAGCTCCTGCTGATCGGCAAAACCGGTGCCGTAAATGCGCTGTAGCATCTTGTTATTTTCATTGCCGCGCCAGTATGCGCCCGCCACACTCAGAAGTTTAAATGCCTTGATTTTGCCCGTTGATGGAATATGCGGCCCGCGGCATAAATCGACATACTCCCCGTCCGTATAGATACTGACCACCGAAACACTCGCAGGCAAGTCACGAATGAGCTCCACTTTGTAATCTTCGCCCTTTTGCGCGAAAAGCTCTACAGCCTTGTCACGGGGCAACTCTTCCCGGACAAAAGGATAATCAGTAGCTACAATTTCTTTCATCCGCTTTTCAATCTTTTCAAAATCGTCAAGCGTAAAGGCTTCGGCATATTCAAAATCGTAATAAAAACCGTCTTCAATCGAAGGGCCTATCGTAACCTTAGCGCCCTTAAATACATCTTGCACCGCCTGCGCCATGACATGAGATATACTGTGGCGCAATATGGAAAGACCTTCTCTGGATGAAATGGCGATCGGTTCAACCGTTGAATCTTCTTTTAGAATAAAGCTCAAATCAACAGGGACACCATTGACTTTAGCGGCGACGGCAGAATTCAACAGATCTTTTTGCCAGATCCCGATGGCTTCACCAACAGTCACGCCGACGGAATACGTCTGCTCATTTCTATCTGGGAAAACAACCTTTATATTCGTCATGTTACTTTTTAAATCCACTATTTACCATTTTACTTCATTTTAAAAGGGCATCACCATTTTGCTGATGCCCTTTCCTTTATCGGCATTTACGGTATATGCGCGTTCATAAAAAATGGTAGGCAAGCAGGGATTTGAACCCTGGACATCCACCGCGTCAGGATGGCGCTCTCCCCCTGAGCTACTTGCCTATATTCAACTTTTAGAGTTTGGTGAACTAGCAGTAAAACACTGCTGTGTCAAGCAAATATCTTATTTTTTACCCTCTTCGGGTACGGATTTATTCAGTATCCGAATCCCTCGCATAATATAAACCAAACCGGAAATAACAGTAAATAAAGCTGTGGCCCAGCAAAAACTAATAATCCAATAATACCCAAAATCATGCGTAAATGTTTTGTAAAG
>JAKLES010000010.1 GCA_022711575.1 Deltaproteobacteria bacterium
ATCGCCTGCCGCTCTTACTTATCGTTTAATGCCCCGCGAAGCAACAGCTGCTGCCTCCGGGTTTTGGAGGCCTAAAGATTCCTATTCATCTTTGGAACGGCCGCGTGAAATTTATTCGCGGCAGAATCTGCGGCAGGCGATTTATGATGATTTGTTTGCGCGTTCGGGGGATCTGTCGGATGTTCCCAGTCACGTTGAAGATGTTTCCTGCGGGGAAAAGATTACGTTTACGAATCGAAAATATCTTGGTCAGTTTGCCGATACATATCTGGTATTCGGCGGTTCCAATGGTCTGATGCTGGTAGATCAACACGCAGCGCACGAAAGGATTATCCTAGAGCGTTTAAAGGTTACGCCCGCAACGAAAGCAGTCAGCCAGCCTTTACTCATGCCGGAGGTTGTCAGTCTGACCCCCGCGCAGATCAGTCTTTTTGAAAGTGCGCTCCCGATACTTTGTGACATCGGGCTGGAACTGGAAATATTCGGCCGCGACACCATTGTGGTGAAAGCCATGCCCGCATCTCTGCCACACGTCCCACCGTGTGATATCATCTCCGATCTGGCCGATCAGCTCGGCGATCAGCAAGCATTGCCATCGCTGGTGGAGCGAAAAGAAAAGATATTGGTGTCCCTGGCTTGCCGTGCCGCGATCAAGGCTAATACGGTTCTTTCCTCAGAGGAAGTCGCAACTTTGTGCAGTGATCTGGAAAAAACACCTTTTAATGCCACCTGTCCGCATGGACGCCCCATCAGTGTGCAGTTTTCTCTCTATGAAATTGAAAGAATGTTTAAACGGAAGTAAAATGCCCAGGATTCCACTCGTTGTCATCTGTTCGCCCACGGCGACAGGGAAAACTCGTCTCGCCATTGAACTGGCAGAGGCAGTGGTTGGTGAAATCGTTAACGCCGATTCGCTGCAGGTTTACCGTTATCTGGATATCGGTACGGCAAAACCAACGCGCGCAGAAAGAGAAAGGGTGACGCATCATCTGATCGATGTTGTGGATCCAGATGAAGAATTTAACGCCGCCATTTATGCCGAGCGGGCACGGACAATCATTGAAAAGTTGACGAGCATTGGTAAGCACGTTTTTGTGGTCGGCGGAACGGGCTTGTATATCCGGGCGCTTTTGCAGGGGATTATTGCAACACCGCCGGTCGATGAAAGTATCCGTAATTATTATCGGGAGATTCGGGATCGACAGGGCAAGGGATATCTTTTCGAACTGCTCCGGGCAAGAGATCCCCGGGCGGCCCAGTGTATAAATCCCAACGATGCCATGCGGGTGATCCGGGCTCTGGAGGTTCTCGAACAAAGCGGCCAGTCCATTATCGCTTTGCAGCAAAAACATGCATTTGCCGATTGCCCCTATGATGTCTGCAAAATAGGCCTCTGTGTCGAGCGCAACGAATTGAAAAGAAGAATTGCCGCGAGAACCGAAAAGATGGTAGAAGCGGGGCTGGTTGATGAAGTGCGCGGACTTTTGGCGCGGGGTTATAGCGAAAAGCTCAAGCCATTGCAATCACTGGGCTATAAGCAGATTGTTGAATTTATCCGGGGCCGGTGTGCATGGGATCGGGTGCTCGATCTAATTAATCGGGATACCTGGCAATATTCCAAAAGGCAGTTGACGTGGTTCTCGGCAGATAAAACCATCAACTGGTTTGCGCCGGATCAAATTGAGGAAATTCAAAAAACCATAGAGATATTCCATTCAGAAAAGAGATTGTCTTCGATAATCAAGTCGGATTAATCGGCAAAAACTCTCAGCAATCGATTTGAATCCTCATCAATATTGACTTGACTTAAAATCGCACTAAAGCTACGTATAAAGTCAAGTTTGGCTAAAAGTCGGGAAAATATTTAAAGAGGCAAACCTTCAATATTGAGCACGGACAGACGATAAAAATTGAAGTCGAAAAGGGCGCAAGCCCTTTTATGTATTTATAGAGGGGAGCGTAATATTTCATGGCAATAAAAGAGTTAGGTAAAACGTTTGAACCGGCCGAGGCCGAAAAAAGATTATACGATTACTGGCTGAAAAATAAGTATTTTCACGCACGGGATAAAAGTGAAGCTACCGCTTTTTCCATTGTTATCCCACCTCCAAATGTGACCGGGATGCTGCACATGGGGCATGCGCTCAACAACACCCTGCAGGATGTCATCATTCGTTTTAAAAGGATGCAGGGCTATAACACATTGTGGATGCCGGGAATGGATCATGCGGGCATTGCCACGCAAAATGTGGTGGAGCAACAATTAAGAAAAGAAGGATTATCGCGCCATGATCTGGGCCGAGAGAAATTTATCGCTCGCGTCTGGGAATGGAAAGAAAAATATGGCGGTGTCATTATCAATCAATTGAAACGTCTTGGCTGCTCCTGCGATTGGGAGCGAGAACGCTTCACCATGGACGAAGGTCTTTCCCAGGCTGTCCGGGAAGTATTTGTGCGGCTTTATAATGAAAATATGATTTACCAGGGTGATTACATTGTCAACTGGTGCCCCCGATGTCACACTGCCATTTCCGATTTGGAAGTGGAATTCAAGCAGGATCAAAGTTTCTTATGGAATATCCGTTATCCCTACGCCAACGGTGGTGGAGACATTGTCGTGGCCACAACGAGGCCGGAAACGATGCTGGGCGATACGGCCGTGGCCGTCCATCCGGATGATCCCCGCTATAAAGATAAAATCGGTAAGTTTGTCATTCTGCCACTCATGAACAAACAAATACCGATCATCGCCGACGATTATGTAACGATGGATTTCGGTTCGGGTGCGGTGAAGATCACCCCCGGTTCCGATCCCAACGACTTTGCCATGGCCCAGCGCCATAATCTGGAAATCATTTCCGTCATAGATGGTCAGGGTGTTATCAATGAATTCGGAGGCAAATACAAAGGGCAGGACCGCTATGAAGCGCGAAAAAACGTGATTGACGATCTGGAAAAAGAAGGCTTTATGGTTGGTACTGAACCTTACGCACATAATGTCGGCCAGTGCTACCGATGCAAAACGGACATCGAGCCGATGGTCTCCAAACAGTGGTTTGTCAAAATCAAACCGCTGGCTAACAAGGCCATCGCTGCCGTTACCAAGAAAAAAACAAGGATCGTTCCCGCCTCCTGGGAAGCCACGTATTTTGACTGGATGAACAATATCCGTGACTGGTGCATTTCGCGGCAGCTGTGGTGGGGGCACCGCATTCCCGTCTGGTATTGCGGAGACTGTGGAAAGGTGATCGTGTCCACGGTCGATCCCCCCTCATGTCCCATCTGTGACGGCACGTCACTTAAGCAGGATGAGGATGTGCTGGATACCTGGTTCAGTTCAGCGCTCTGGCCGTTTACCACCTTGGGCTGGCCGAAGAGAACCCAGGCGCTCAAGACATTTTATCCGACATCGCTCTTAATTACAGGATTCGATATTCTCTTTTTCTGGGTGGCTCGCATGATGATGATGGGCCTCTACGTCATGAAGGACGTGCCTTTCAAGGATGTTTATCTCCACGCGTTGGTGCGCGATGAAAAAGGCGAGAAGATGAGCAAATCCAAGGGAAACAGCATCGACCCGCTGGTGATGATCGACCAGTATGGTACGGACGCGTTTCGTTTCACACTGGCTGCCTACACCGCTCAGGGGCGTGACGTGCGCATGTCGCCCGAACGGATTGAAGGCTACAAGTTTTTCGTTAATAAAATCTGGAACGCGGCCAAACTAACACTCAGCAATCTGGTGGATTTCGATGAATCCGTGCCCATAACGGCTCCGGATTCATTGCCGGAGAAATGGATTAAGGCGAAGTTAAACGAAGCGGTTCAAGATGTAACGTGCAGCCTCGATGAGTACCGTTTCAACGATGCCTCCGCCGCCATCTATAATTTCATTTGGCACGAGTACTGCGATTGGTATCTGGAGATCAGCAAACCGGCTCTCTATGGCAAGATCAGCCCCGAACAAAAGCAGGTGACCCAGCGGACGATGAAAAAGGTTTTCGGCGTCATGCTGCAACTGCTCCATCCCTTCATGCCGTTTGTAACCGAGGAGCTCTGGCAGACACTCCATGCAAACGAAGAGAATTCCATTATGGTCAGCAAATTCCCGGTTGTTCAGGAGGCGTGGCAGGAGAAAGCCGCACAGAAAGAAATGGAGATACTCATGCAGATCATCACCTCAATTCGCAATATCCGCGGTGAAATGAGGATTCCGCCGTCTCTGAAGCTTAAGGTTTTAATTTCCGTAGCGGACGAACAAAGTAAAAAGGCCATCAATGCCGGTGGAGGCTATATAATGAATCTAGCCAATCTGGAATCCTTGTCTGTCGACGTGAATCTGGTCGAGCCCAAAGGCGTGGCGACCGGTGTCGTGGGTACGACAAAGATTTTCGTTCCCCTGGCCGGTATCGTTGATATCGCGGGAGAAAAAGCGCGTTTGGGGAAAGAGTTGGCGAAAGTGGAAAAGGATCTCCAGCAATCCTCAAAGAAACTCGCGAACAGCGATTTCCGCACGAAGGCCGCTCCCGAAATTATTCAAAAGGAAGAAGAGAAATTAAAAGGTTTCCAAGAGAAATTCACCGCCCTGGAAGGTGCAATGAAGAAACTCAAGGAGATTACGGTGTGATGAAAAAACAAATCAGAAACATCATTGAAGCCGCTTTATCAGAAGATATCGGCACAGGCGACATCACCACACAGGCCATCGTCAACCCGAAAAAGCAGGGCAGGGCGTGTGCGATAGCCAAAAGTGATTTTATTATTGCCGGCATTGATGTTTTCGAAGAAACATTTCATTGCCTGGATCAAAGCATCAAATTTAAAAAGATGATCGAAGACGGCCATCGGGCAAGGAAAGGCGATGTCATTGCTGAAGTTGCCGGCAAGCTTTCGAATATCTTACAGGCGGAACGCGTCGCGTTGAATCTGTTTCAGCGTATGTGTGGGATTGCCACGCTGACCTTGAGATACGTTGAAGCCGTGCGCGGCAGCAAAGCTAAAATTCTGGATACGCGCAAGACCGTCCCTGGCCTGCGCGTGCTGGACAAGATGGCCGTGCGCATCGGTGGCGGCGCCAATCACCGCACCGGCCTGTATGACGGCGTGCTCATCAAGGATAATCATATTGAAGCCGCTGGCGGCATTACCGCTGCGGTGAAAGCACAAAGAAAACATTTGCCTCACACCTTGAAAATCGAAGTTGAAACCAAGAATATCAAGGAAGTCAAAGAAGCCCTAAAATGCGGTGTGGATATCATCATGTTGGATAATATGACGATTGAAGCCATGAAGAAAGCCGTCTATTATGTTGCCGGCCGTGCGCTGCTGGAAGCATCGGGGAATGTCACTCTGCAACGGGTTGCCGAAATTGCCGCGACAGGTGTCGATTTGATTTCCGTAGGTGAGCTTACCCATTCCGTCCGCGCCGCGGATATTTCTCTCAAGATCACATGCTGACCACTTATGCCTAGAGCATGAATCGCAGTTTGTATCTCGCACTTTGTGAAGTATGCAGTAAACGCTATGAACAAAAGTCACGTATCCTTCAAACAAAGCCTTACCCGAAAATTCATCGGCAATCAATTTTATTATTACGAAGAAATCGATTCGACGAATGATGAGGCTTTTCGTCTGGGTGTGGGCGGCGCGCCGGAAGGAACATTACTGATTGCGGAAAGCCAGAGAGCGGGCAAAGGAAGAATGCAACGAGTCTGGCATTCTCCGGCCGGCACCAATATCTACGCATCCATTATCTTGCGTCCAACATTTGAACCGTCGAACGCACCACAGATTTCCATAGCTGCCGGTGTGGCGGTGGCCGAAACCCTCAACCTATATTGTCCGGGTAGAGTATGTCTCAAATGGCCCAATGACATACTGATCGGAACGAAAAAGGTCTGCGGAATTTTGGCGCAAATGAAAATGTCAGAAAGCGCTATTGATTTTGTTATTGTCGGCATCGGCGTTAATGTCAATATGAGCTATGAAAAATTTCCTGAGGATATTCAAGAGATTGCTACATCGATGGCTATTGAGACCGGCCGCGAAATATCACGTCTGGAATTGATAATTAGCCTGTATGAAAATCTGACAAAATGGTATAAGCAGCTCCAACAAAACGGGTTCGGCCGGATCAAGGGAAAATGGCTAAGCCTGTCATCGATGATCGGCAAGCCTGTTTCGGTCATGTTTCGGGAAGAAGCGATCAGCGGCAAGGCCATTGGCCTTGATGAGGATGGTTCACTGATCCTTCTGACATCCGAAAATGAAACAGTGAAGGTTTCAGCGGGAGACGCGACAATATTAAAGAGGTGAATATTTATGCTGTTAGTCATTGATGTAGGTAACACAAACACCGTGCTGGGACTTTTTGATGAGGGCCAATTAATTCATGATTGGCGAATCCGAACGGAGATTGATCATACCATCGATGAATATGGTGTGCTTATTTATAACTTATACCAATCCATCCGAATGAAAGCCAAGGAGATTAAAGCCGTTACAGCCATTATTATTTCCTGTGTTGTGCCTCCAATGCTCAATATTCTGGAGCCCCTCTGTGTCAAGTATTTTAGCATCAGGCCTCTGATTGTAGGCCCAGGAATTAAAACGGGTATGCCGATTTTTTATGATAATCCCAAAGAAGTCGGCGCGGACAGAATTGTCAATGCCGTGGCCGCTTACGATAAGTATCGCAAAGAATCCATCATTGTTGATTTTGGCACCGCAACTACTTTTGATTATGTCTCGCCCAAAGGTGAATACATGGGTGGCTGCATCGCCCCAGGTATCGTGATTTCCAGCGAAGCACTTTTTGCGCGTGCGTCTAAGCTACCGCGTGTCGAATTCGGTAGGCCGAAGACCATCATCACCAAGGATACCGTAAGCGCCATTCAGGCAGGTATCATGTTCGGTTACGCGGGACTGGTTGATGGTATTGTTAACCGGATGAAAGCGGAAGTTAAAACCAATCCTTTGGTCATTGCTACGGGAGGATTGGCGCAGGTTGTCGCGCAGGAAACCAAGAGCATTGATAAAATTGAAGAGATGTTGACGTTGGACGGCCTGCGTATCATTTATGAACTCAATAAGAAATAAATCATGTTGAATGTCGGCTTAACGGGCGGGATCGCCTGCGGAAAATCGACCGTGGCGCAAATGTTTGTGCGTCAGGGCGGTCATCTGATTGATTTTGACAAACTGGCTCACGAAGTGCAAGAGCCTGGACAGCCGGCCTGGCACGATATTGTCAACTGCTTTGGCTCAGAGATTTTGCAGCCGGATCGGAAAATCGATCGCAATAAACTGGCGGCGGTTGTTTTCAATCATTCGGAAAAACTTCGGAAGCTCAATGACCTTGTTCATCCGCATGTTTTTAAAGAGTGGCTTGCCCGTTTGGAGACCATCAAAACGCAAAACCCGCATGCCATCATTTTTGCCGATGTCCCCTTGTTGTTTGAGGTACGGATGCAGCATCTTTTTGATCTGACGATTCTGGTAATAATTGAACCGGAAGAGCAAATCTGCCGCCTGATGGCCCGTAATGCGGTTTGTCGTGAGGACGCGGAACTGCGATTGAATTGCCAGATGCCGATTCGTGAGAAGGTTCTCCTTGCGGATGTTGTGATCGATAACCAATGCACTATTCACGAAACAGAAAAAAAAGTAGCCGAAGTATGGCGGAATTTGCTGGAACGGGAAAAAAATAAGAGAAACTGAACGGTTCAACCCTTAGACTTGAACCGCACGAAACATAATAAAAATCGGAGGTAAACAAATGATTGAAAAAAACATCAAAACGGATTTTAGCGCAAAAGTGTCCGAGCCGGTGATCGGATCGGGTACTTTTGTTCATCCGCTTGCGGCAGTGATCGGCAATGTGATTCTGGGAAACAACGTGATGGTCGCGCCCACGGCATGCGTGCGCGGCGATGAAGGTCAACCGCTTCATGTCGGCGATGATACCAATGTTCAGGACGGTGTGGTTATCCATGCATTGGAGACCGAGCTGGACGGTAAGCCGGTGGAAAAGAATCAGGTCGAAGTCGGCGGAAAGAAATACGCGGTCTATGTGGGGAACCGTGTTTCGCTGGCCCATCAGGCGCAGATTCACGGGCCGGCCGTGGTTATGGATAATACCTTTGTTGGCATGAAAGTGCTGGTGTTTAAATCCGTTGTCGGGAAAAACTGTGTTATTGAGCCGGGTGTTATTTTAATGGGCGTCAAAGTAGCTGATGGACGTTTTGTGCCTGTCGGCTCGGTCATCAAAACCCAGGATGAAGCGGATGCTCTGCCTTTAATCACTGCTGACTATCCGCTCAAGGATATGAATAAAGGTGTTCTGCATGTTAACAAGGCACTGGCCAAGGAGTATTTGGCTGCAATAAAATAGATAATCTTAGAGAACGGATTAAGCAGCCGGTTCAATAAGGGGGCATGAACCGGCTGTTTTTCATTTTATTATGTTAATCAAAAACAAATCATACGCGAAACATCCAAATCAAAACGCCTGTCTGTCCTGTGGCACGGTGGAAAATATCGGGAAGCGGCGCTATTGCTCTATCAAATGCCGGCAACACCTGCGTCAGAAGCTCACCACGCGGAGCGGCTTATTGCAGGCCTTAAACGCGCGTTACGCGACATTTTATTTTACAGATACACTCATTATTCTGGATGTTGTTCCCCACGGCATCCGTGAGATATTTCGTTATTCAGCATTGCGTACGGATGGCATTAAACCAGCGGAAGATTTCGGCAAGATGACCAATGTGCTCGGCAATGCCTGGTGGAAAGAAGAAAAAAGAACAGCAAGAAATTATCTGGCTTCACGATGTGTCCTGGAATTGGCCGAACGATTGACTATTGCTGAAGGTTTTACACGCCCACGATTAATTAAAGTTCCAACCGTAAAGCCGGAAAATTTAATTTGCCTAGATATTGCGAAGGCTGATCTGGATTCCCGCGAGTTGGTTAAAATAATCAAAAACGCTTATCGTCGGCAAGTCAAAATTCATCATCCTGATGTAGGTGGCAAGGCAGCCACTTTCCGTAAAATTCATGAGGCCTATAAAGACTTGCTGCGCTGGGCCGATGACCCCAAATTCATCCGCCGTCGTGGATTTCCCGATAAATGGTATTACGACGGTGACAATAAAAAATGGGTGCAACCGACACCGATGAAAAAATAGGTTCTCCTCTTTTGTGTGGCTTAAGGAAAAAGTCTGGAGGTGAACATGGCGGAAATCCGGGATACTTTATATCATAATCTTTTTTTTCATATGGGTCAGTCACGATGCGGACGGACGGCAAACAGCGATAACTCAATGCCTTAAGGCGAGCGGGTATGCTCTTGGAATTAAAACGTGAACGAAGCGGCAATCGCTCCGAAGTGCTGTTCATCCTTTTGCGTTTCAAACTCTTTTGTCCGGTACACATGGGAATAGGTGATTTTGACGCGGTGAATGATGACCCCGACGCCACCGATAAAATCAGCGACAAAAGGCTCTTTATCGACGCTGTGACTGTCCCGGAAAGTGTTTCCGTCAAGTAGAATATCCCGTGCCACAGCTTTTCCGTCAACACCAAAGAAAAGATGCACGCCTATTCGGCGAAACAGACTGAAGAAGCGGGGATCGGTGTCATCGAGGGGAAAGCTGCTGTCTGATCCGGGCCGGATAAGAAACGTTCCGAAATCATTCGGGATGTTCCAACCGAAACGCACCTGGCCGCCCAGATTAGCCCCGGTATAGGCATTGCCTAAGGCCAGGCCCACATGGGGAATGCAATCGAATCCAAACCCTTCTGAGCTTCTGACCTGTAGCGTTTTCCACTTGCGCTCATAGTACAGGTTGACGATGGGTTCGTCGTTGAGCTGATGTTCCCAACCATTTGCAACATTAACACCAATCCATTTATGAAACTCACCCTGGCAATCTTCCGCATATGAATGGGGACCAATGATGCCGACATCCAGTTCAAGTGTGTCCATTTGTTTCGTGTTTCTGCTGTGCAGTCCCAGCCCAAGATAGGTAAATCCTGCATAGGGCCGGTCATCAGTGATCAGATCGGTCCGCTCCTTGTCCTCCGGTGTGTACATGCTCTGTCCAAAGGATACAGAAACAGTGTGCTGGTTTTCCGGAGCGTTGATCAACGGCAGTCGTTCAATAATCCTACGTAGTAAAGGCGAAGTCACTAGATCGCGATACTTCGAAAGATCGCGGGAAATCCAGGAGACCTTTATCCCATTGGTGTAATAGCGGTCCGTATTAAAAAGAACATCATTCTCCAGATAAAAGGTTAAGGTGTTCGCTTCTCTTGCTTTTTCATCTCCGGCAATGGATGGCAAAGGCATGAAGAGGAACAGGGAAATCAGCGCCATGACAAACCAAGATCTTCGTTTCATAGCGTGCGATCCTTTTTATACCAAGTTACATCAGAAGACGGGCTGTTCAAAGATGAATTTATTGACCGCCACCCCCCAGTGTTTTATAAAGTTCTATGCTGTTGTTCATCTGGGCGAGACGTAACACGATCAAAATCTGCTCTGCGCCGTATAACTGACGCTGTGCGTCCAGAACAGAGAGGTAACTGTCAACTCCTTTTGAGTAACGGGCCTCGGAGAGGCGGTAAGTGATCGCCAGAGCATCAACCAGTGATTGTTGCGCCGCGATCTGCTGGTTGATTGTTCCTTTCACGGCAAGGGCATCGGCCACTTCCCGGAAGGCTGTCTGGATGGCCTTTTCATACTGGGCGATAGACATTTCCTTTTCTATTTTAGTGACGTCGTATGCAAACCATGTTCGGACGTCAAAAATCGGCATAACGATCTGCGGGGCGAAAGTCCACACACCCGAGCCGGATTTGAAAAGTCCGGAAAGATCGGCACTGGCGGTTCCGACAGAGGTTGTGAGAGCGATCCGGGGGAAGAAAGCCGCACGGGCAGCGCCGATATTAGCGTTGGCTGCTTTGAGCCGGTGTTCCGCCGCCAGCACGTCCGGCCGGTTGAGGAGTGGTTCTGAGGAGAGTCCAGGGAATGTCTCTCTGGGCGCGCTGATGCTTTCCAAATCGCGGGGAATTAGCTCTTGACGGATGGGAGAGGCAACCAGAAGATTCAAACCGTTTTCATCCTGTGCGACCTGTTGTGTATAACGGGCAACGTCACCCCGGGCTATATCCACCTGGCTTTGGGCCCGACGGAGATCCAGCTCGGATATCATGCCGACGTTATAACGCTTCCGGATCAGGTTGTACGAGGCTTCCTGTGCCGTAAGCGTTTTCGATACGAGCTGGAGAGCCTCCCGGTCCGCGGCGAGAGCCATATACGCCTGAGCTACCGTGGATACGAGCAGAATCTGTGTACCGCGCAGAGACTGATCCGTGGCCAGGTATTCTTCCAGCGCCTTGTCTTTTAAACTGCGGATGCGGCCAAAAAAATCAATTTCCCAGGAAGTGATACCGAGATTGACGTCGTATCTTTCGGCGGTGTACGCGCTGCCGGTGGATGACAGATCTGCCGGCGTGCGTTCTTTATACATGCTTCCGACGGCATTGACCGAAGGCAAAAGTGTCGCTCGTCCAATACCGTACAACGCCTTCGCCCTTTCCACATTCAGCGCCGCCACCCGCAAATCGCGGTTGTTCTTCAAGGCATTTTCGATGATTTCCCGTAGCCGTGCATCCGTGATGAATTCCCGCCATGGCAACTCCCCTGCGCTTTTTGCGGATGCGCCGGACTTTGTTTCGTCATAGGCCGCGCCGGTCGGCCATTGAGCCTGCACCGGGGCCTCCGGTCGTGTGTATTTCGGGGCCATTGTGCAATTGCCCAGAAAGAAGACGATGATAACCGGTAGAAGAAGTAATTTCCTGTTCATATCATTTAACCTCTGATGGGTTCGCGTTCTCTGTGTCAACCGACTTCTGTTTTTGACGTTTGCCAAAAAATTTTTCTTTCAATGCAGGGAAGAATGAACTTTTATTGCCTGTGCCGTCTGATGTTTGTTTATATTTTTTGCCGAAAATCTTTTCGATCAGAACAAAGTACAGGGGCGCGAAAACAAGCACCAGAACGGTGGCGGTGATCATTCCGCCCAGTACGCCGGTGCCGATGGCATTTTGCGCGCCGGCGCCGGCGCCGGTGGTTATAACAAGCGGCAATATCCCAAAGCCGAAGGCGAGCGATGTCATGATAATCGGCCGGAAGCGCAGTTTGGCCCCTTCGAGAGTGGCTTCGACAATCCCCATGCCTCTTTCCACGCCGCCTTTGGCGAACTGGACGATCAGAATAGCGTTTTTCGTGGTCAGTCCCAGCGTGGTGAGCAGGGCGATCTGAAAATAGACGTCATTGGCCATTCCCCGCAGGCTCGAGGCGATGACGCCGCCGATCACACCAAGAGGCAGGACCAGCAGCACGGACATCGGGATGGTCCAGCTTTCATAAAGAGCGGCCAGGCACAAGAAGATGACAAAAATCGAAAAAGCGTACAAAAGAGGCGCCTGCGAACCCGACATCCGTTCCTGGTAGGAAAGCCCCGTCCAGTCAAATCCGATCCCCTGGGGCAGTTGGGCGACCGCTTCTTCCATGGCCTGCATGGCCTCTCCCGAACTCCTTCCCGGCGCCGGCTCCCCCCAGATATTAATGGACGGAAATCCGTTGAAACGGTTCATTTGGGGGGCACCCGACGTCCAGTGGCCGGTAGCGAAAGAGGCAAAGGGAACCATTTCCCCTTTTGTGTTACGGACGTAAATTTTCTCCAGATCCTTAGGCAGCATACGGTAGGGAGCATCCGCCTGGATATACACCTTTTTCACCCGGCCGCCCTGCATGAAGTCATTGACATAGGCGCTGCCGAAAGCCGCCGAGAGCGTCTGATGGATGGAGGAGATGGGAACTCCCAACGCGCCGGCCTTTTCCCAATCCACGTCGATGCGGTATTCCGGCACATCCTCCCGGCTGTTGGGCCGTACTTTGGTCACTCTCGGATCCTTCGAGATGATTCCCAAAAGCTGGTTTTGCGCGTCCATCAACGCCTGATGGCCCAGGCCGCCACGGTCCAGCAACTGAAAGTCGAATCCGGTGGACATGCCCAGTTCGACGACGGCTGGAGGCGTGAAGGCATACACCAGGGCGTTGCGGATGTTCGCAAGGGCCATTGTGGCCCTTGCCGCCACGTTTTGCGCTTTCAGTTCCTTGCGGTCGCGGAGGTCCCAATCCTTCAACTTAGTGAACACCATCCCGTTGTTTTGTGACCTGCCGGAAAAACTGAAACCGGTGAGGGAAAACACATTTTCAATCGCCTCTGTTTCATTTTCCCTGAAATAGTCCCCGATCTTCTGGGAAACCTCCAAGGTCTGTTCCATGGTGGAGCCTGTCGGCATCATCACCTGGACCATGGCTACCCCTTGGTCTTCATCAGGAAGGTAGGCGGTGGGCATGCGTAGAAACAGGACCCCCATGACCATGATGATCACCAGGAAAACGGCGATGTAGCGTTTTTTTCGGGACAGAGAGTGTCCGACCATTCCCACATACCGGTCTCGCAGCCGGAAAAACACACGGTCAAACCACAGGAAAAACGGACGCAGCAGAGGGTGCGCATTTTCCGCCGGCTCATGTCCGGCCCTCACCGGTTTGAGGAGCTCGGCGCAAAGCACCGGCGTGAGGATCAACGCAACGACCACCGACAGGAGCATGGAGGACATAATAGTTACGGAAAACTGGCGATAGATAACGCCGGTGGATCCGGGGAAGAAGATCATGGGGCCGAAAACCGCCGAAAGGACCAGACCGATGCCGACCAGTGCGCTGGTGATCTGTTCCATGGATTTGCCCGTGGCTTCCCGCGGCGGGAGCCCCTCTTCGGCCATGATCCGCTCCACGTTCTCCACGACGACGATCGCGTCGTCGACCAACAATCCGATGGCCAGAACCATGGCAAACATAGTCAGCATGTTGATGGAAAACCCAAAGAACCCCAGAATGGCAAAAGTTCCCAAAATCACCACCGGCACGGCAATTGTCGGAATCAGGGTGGCCCGGAGGTTGCCCAGGAAAAGCCACATTACCAAAAATACAAGAAAAATCGCAATGAAGAGCGTCTTGACCACTTCATTGATGGACACCCGGATGAACGGTGTGGTGTCCATCGGATAGGAGACGCTGACTCCCTCAGGGAAGTACCGGCTCATTTCCGCCATCTTGGCCTTGACGGCATTGGCCGTATCCAGGGCGTTGGCGCCGGCGGCCTGACGAATGGCGATGCCCACGGCTTCTTTTCCATTACTCAGAGCCTTGATGTCATATACCTCGGAGCCCAGTTCGGTGCGCGCCACATCCCCGATGCGCACAATGGAGCCATCCGCATTGATGCGCAGGGGAATATTGGCGAACTCTTCCGGCGTCGAAAGCATGTTCTGGACCACGATGGGGGCGTTCAAACGCTGACCTTTCACCGCGGGCGCCCCGCCGAACTGACCGGCGGATACTTCCACGTTGTACGATTGGAGCGCGGCAATGACGTCGGTTACGGTCAGCCGATAATCCGTCAGTTTGTCGGGATGAAGCCAGACGCGCATGGTGTAGCCGCCGCCGAAGATTTCCACCTCTCCCACGCCCGGCACGCGCGCGAGAACCGATTCCAGTTTGGAGACGGCGTAATCCGCGAGGTCGATGTGATCCAGGCGGCCGTCTTCGGAAACCAGGGACACGATCATCAGGTAATTGCGCGTGGATTTGGCGACCGTGACTCCCCGGTTTTGAACTACGTCCGGGAGGCCGGGCAGGGTGGTCTGGACCTTGTTTTGCACCTTGGACCAGGCAATATCCACATCCGTTCCCGGAGCAAAGGTCAACTCCAGCCGGGCGCCGCCCGCCGAATCGCTGGAGGCGGACATATAGATCAGATTGTCCAGACCGGTCATCTTCTGTTCGATGGTCTGGGTGACGCTGTTTTCCACGGTCTGGGCCGATGCCCCCGGGTAGCTGGCAGTCACGGAAATGGAGGGCGGCGCCATGTCCGGATACTGGGAGACAGGAAGATTGTAAATGGCAATGACGCCGACCGCCATGATGATAATGGCGATAACCCAGGCAAAAACCGGTCGTTCAAGAAAGAATTTCGATAACATCAGCGGCTCCCGTTAGTTTGTTTTTGAAGACGGCGTTTGAGGGTTGTTTGCTCCGCCGGATTTTTCCTTTTTTTCAAAAGGCACGGTTTTGACGTTGATGCCCGGTCTCGCCTTTTGCATTCCCTCGACGATCACCCTTTCGCCTGCCGCAAGACCCGATGAAACGAGCCAGGCATCACCCAAAGCGCGGTCCAGGGTTAGCGGACGCTGTTCGACTTTTCCATCTTTGTCCGCGATGAATACCAGGGGATTTCCCTTGGGATCACGCGACACGCCCTGTTGCGGAACTAAAATGGCCTGTTTGTTGACGCCTTCCTGCACGACCGTCCGGACAAACATGCCCGGAAGCAGAACGTCCTTCGGGTTGGGAAATACCATGCGCAGTATCACCGATCCGGTTGACGGATCAACGCTGATGTCGCGGAACTGGAGCGTTCCCGTCAACGGATATTCGGCGCCGTCATCCATTCTCAGGCGAACCTTCTTTTGATTTTTGCCATTTTGATCCAGCTGGCCTTTGACCAGCAGGTTGCGCAAACGCAGGATGTCAGCAGTGGATTGGGTGACGTCCACATACATGGGATCCATCTGCTGAATGGTCGCCAACGCCACGGGCTGGTGGGCTGTTACCAGCGCTCCTACCGTGACGCTGGATTTCCCGATGCGGCCCGAGATAGGCGCGGTAATGGTCGTGTATTTCAGGTTGATTCGCGCCGCCTGCACCTCTGCCTGAACTGACTTTAATGCGGCTGATGTGTCGTCGTAATCCTGCCGGCTGACTGCTTTGTCAGAAAGCAGTTCCTTGAGTCTTTTCTCCTTGAGTTGAAGCGTGGAGAGCTGCGCCTCGGACCGGTCAAGCGCCGCCTGATAGAGGGCGGGATCGATTTGGAAAAGAACCTGGCCGGAACGGACATCAGCGCCTTCCGTGAACAGTCTCTTTTGTATAATACCATTTACTTGAGGGCGCACTTCGGCGACTAAGTAGGCTGCTGTCCGCCCTGGCAATTCAGTGGTCAATGTCACCGGCTTTGGCTCTATCGTTACCACGGCAACTTCGGGAGTCGGAGGCGGGCCGCCCGCCTTGTCACTGCACCCACCAAAAATCAAACCCGTAGCGATAATGACCGCGGCCGTCATCAGTCCGTGTCTGTACTCTTTTTTCATATGCACCTCAAAGTAAAATATTGATTGTAAAACAAAGGGTCATCTCTTAATTGCATCCCAGCAGGCTTCTGTAATTCGGCGGATCAGGGATTCGTCCAGGACCACAAAACCAAGAGTATGATCACGTATCACATAAAGCATGGGGCCGATCGCCAGGGAAGAAAGCACGCTCATAGGTAAATCTTTTAATATCAGCTTTGAGATTCCTTCGTCGAAGATTTCCTGGAGTGTGTCACGTTTATCCTGATGGATGTTTTTACCCGAAAGTTTGTCACGGCGTTTGGAAATTCCGTAGGGGGAATTGAAAAACTGTTCCATATAACGGAAATGAAGCGGGTTCGTTAAAAAATACCGGCAAAGCTCACCGAAGACATGAGAAAACTGTTCTTGAACCGGCTTTCCCTCCGGGTAATTGTTCAGGATAGCCTCAAGCAGTTTATCTCCAATTTCCCGAAACAATTCGTTGATGAGAATGTCCTTATTTTCGAAATACCGATAGATTGTGCCGGCGGCAACATGGGCTTTGCCGGCAATTTCGGACATGGGAGCATCGTGAAAACCCCGTTCGGCAATCAGTTCCAAGGTTACCTGCAAAATGTCAGAACGTTTATCCGATTTATTCATCAATCAGCCTTATTGTATAAATGAACATTCATTCATTAAAAGTGAAGAATACCTACACTACTGGAACAGAGGTGTCAATGATTTTTGTGCGGACGTTTTAAGTCGGTGAAGAAGTTGGTTATTCCGTTTGGAAGAAAGGGAACAAAGTGAAAGATTCAAGGGAAGAATTGACGGAAGTATTTGAACTTTTATCTTCTGCCTTGCACCTTTTCCAGTTCCTCCGGCGTGTTCAGATTCTGAAAAAGACGGCCGTCTTCATTAAAGGAACGAATTTGTTCTTCGCTGATTGGCAGAACCCGCATGTCCCGATAAAATCCGGTGATCTTGAGCTTGTCCATCAGAATCAAACGCCTGATGGAAGGCAGACAGTTGCGTGAATAAATGGCGTGCAAAGGTTGATAGCCTTCGGGAAGTTCCGGAACAATGACGTCGTGTTTTTCCGATTGACCAATCATGTAAGCGATAAACGCCTCGTTCAAAAACGGCATATCGCAGGAGCAGGTAAAGGCATGCTGGTGTTTTGCATAAAACAGTCCCGCATAAATCCCGCCCAGTGGACCTTTGCCTTTATGTAGATCCGTCACAATAGTGGCGTCGGTAAATTCGATGTAGGAAAGAGGATCATTGGTGACGATAATGATTTCCGGGAAAATCTGCCGATAGACGCTAAGCGTTTTATCGATCAAACGTTCGCCGTCAATTTTCAGAAACGCCTTGTTACCGCCCATGCGTGTGTTTTGACCACCCGCAAGAAGAATGCCCGTCATGCTAACTTTCATGGGTCAGCCCCCCGTTAAAAGATACATTACCTTACCCTGATAAGCAGTGTATGTCGAAATATTAAATTTTTTCCATACATTTTTATTGACTCTTGATTGTTGTTCTGAGTTTGCCTTTTAGATTTCCACCTTCCGGCCGGACACTTGCCGCGGGTTCGGTTGCGTCGGCTTTTACTCCAGGCGACATGGCGAAAACCGGAACATTCTGGGGATTGTTTCTTTTTTTCTTATGGTTTGGGCGATTGTCGGGCTTATTGGATAATTTTTCGATCAATGGCGACAGGTTGTGTGTCTTCACACTCAACCATGGAGTGAGCATCCCTTTTACCTCGAAATCGTTTGACGTTGAGCATGAAAATCTCGAGTTTACTGAGCACATTGGGCGGTAGCAGATTCCCGTCGATTTCAATCGAGATGGCCGGATATTTTCTTTCTCTGGCCCACGGTGTAAACAGCCCTTCGATAACGCGGCCGATCAGGCAGGCAAACGGTGAGATATTGACGATGCCTGAGTAGCCGTCCATCATCGCCGTGGCAGCGACGCCGCTGGAGATGCTGATTTCCGAATGCAACTCCAGGCCGACGAAATGCTTTTCAGTGTTTTTCATAATTTCCTGCATATCATGCGGTGAATGCGGAACAAGGCCGGTTGCACTCAATGTATTACGGATATTTTTTTCCACATTTTTTTTATACGCATGTTCAATTTTCCAGTTGATGATGTCCCGAAATTCACGGGCGAATACGCGCCGGTACCACGGTGCCAGGTTCAGTTTCTTTTTGAGTTCGTAATGCCGGACAAAGTCGCAATAGTAAAACCATTCGGCGACATTGGATACTTTGCCAACGATGCCGTGTTTACTGAACTGTTGAATTAATTCATCAACGGCGAAATCATCACGCCGGACGTAGATTTCTCCCACAATCAGCACTTTCGGGCAGTCGTTCATTTTCCGGGCCAGCGGAATACGGGAAATAGTATCGGCAATTTCTTCAAGCACCGGAAGGACTTTCGTAATATCACGCTCGGCAACGCCGATCATTTTCTGCCAGATCTGATCGTAAATTCTCATCGCTTCGGCCGGATTGGCGGCGCATGTCCTCAGAGATGTCTCCACATCTTTCATGTAATCGGCAATAACAACCGCCCACCAGGCATATTTGGTAAATTCCGATCCTAACTCGGTGTACGAATTATCTGAATCCATTGTAAAGACCAATACGTTTTCCAGACGTAAATCCCTGAAGAGGTTTTCATAGAAGACAAAATACTGGCCGGTCCGGCAGGGTCCCGTTGTTGTGGGTACGAACAGAATATAGATTTCATCCTTACGATATTTCTCGGAGAATAAATATTTGAGAGCGCTGCCCAGAACGAGATGCGACGGCAGACATTCCTTGCCGGAAGCGTGATTGCGCGCCATTTGCAGTGTATAGATATCCGGCACAGGCATAGTTTCCGCGTTGATACCCAGTCCGCGAATCGTTGCGCCGACCAGTTCCGCCGAGAGTCTGCCCATGTTGGATAAGAGCAGTTTAATGCGTGAATTGTTTTTAATCGGTATCTTTTCGCCGGTGATGTCATTTTTGATGTGGATGGCTTCACCCGGATTGTTAATAAAACGCAAACCATTATCATACCGCTCTTCACGGCTATTCGTGAGCTTGGAGCGATATCCTTCAATAATGTCCAGAAACGCTTCAATGCGTGTATCGACACCTGCGTCAGCTGTATGGGAATCCAATTCTAGGATCAGGAACGGTTTGGCACCCATGATCCACTTCAAATAATGCAGCATGAAGGAATCGGGCGCGCAGGAAAAATTGGAAATATAGGTGAGAAAGATGTTGTCCTCGTTTTTCAAAAGAGTGCCGACTTTCATATCCTGCTGGCCGTAATACCAGTACATGTTTGGATATATGGACTGATCCTCGAAGGGAAGAATGTCGAATGGGATGACCGAATAACCGCGGGAGGTGTATTTCCGGGGGATGCCCATGTTGGCGTCGGCGGTAAAAGAATTATAGGGACGTCCCAGAATCGCAATCACCGAGCGCTTGGCCTGACGAGCCTCGTCGAGTGCCTGTTTACCCAATTCAGAAAAACGGGCGAAACATTCTATTTGTTTTTCGTAAGCGATGTTAAAGGCTGTTTTGGCCTCACTTTCAGGAAATCCCAGCGTTGCGGCCATTGCGATGAAAGGTTCGGAGGCTTTTTCAATGCCGTACATGAAGCTGACCACCGGCGCTAAATATTTTTCGTCCGGAATTTCCGGGAAAGCCTTTTTGATGTAATAGGGCAGGCTTTGCGTGATGGGGCAGAAATTGGCCGGCGCATCCTTCTCATAGCTTTCCATGTCCCGGAAATGCGGCAGGAAAATGTAATCGATCTTGCGGTTGAAAATGTCCTGGACGGCCCCGTGCGCGATTTCGGCCGGGAAGCAGTAGCTGCTTTCCACGCGGGCCGTTCCCTCGTGTGAAATTTCTTCCGAGACGAATGTTTCAATGCCCAGAGAATGGAAGAACCAGGCATAGAGAGGCCAGAGCGTATAAATGGAGAAGCAGCGGGGGATGCCGATCACAAAATCTTTTGTCTTGAGAAGTTTTTCCGGATCGGGCGCGCATTCCTTAAAAAGAATATCATTGCGCTTTTCGATGTAATCAACCACTTCGGTTTCATTGAAAACTTTTTTCTTCCGGATATTGGCATATTTATTACAACGACCGCCGAACATGTATTTGTGGCCGTTGACGTTTAAGAGGCGGATCGGACAGAAATTGTCGCAAGCTTTACACTGAAATTCCTTTTCATGAATAATGCTTGTTGACAAAATTTGATCAAGGTCATAGACGGCTTTTGCCAGGAACCCTTCGGCAACTTTTTGTTTGGCCAGAATGCCCACGCCGAAACAACCCATGAGTTCAGGATCGGGCGGTACCAGAATATCCTTGTCCAGGAGCATCGCAAAAGCCAGCGGGACGGCCTTGTTCTTGGCGACGCCGCCCTGCAGAACGATATTTTTCCCAATGGTCCGGTTGCCCACAACGCGATTGAGGTAATTGGAAACGATGGAAGTGACAATGCCGGCAGTAATATCTTCACGCGACGCGCCCTGCTGAATCGCGTTACGGATATCGGAATTGATGAAGGCGGAACAATGTTCGCCGAACTTCAAAGGCTGGTTTGCTGCCAGCGCAATATCACCGATCTGGTCGGCTTCGGGAATGTTCAAATCTCCCTGAGCCGACTCTTCCAAAAACGATCCGGTTCCCGCTGAACAAGCTTCGTTCATGGCATAATCAATCGGCACTTTATTTTTCAATGAAACATATTTGGCGTCCTGACCACCGATTTCGAAAATAGTGTCAATGTTATCCCGGTAAAATGATGTTCCCACCGCATGGGCAATGATTTCATTGTAAACGGCAGGTGTTTCCAGGAATACACCGAGAATTTCTCGCGATGAGCCGGTTGTCGCAGCGAGCGTTATGTTGATTTTTCCGTCACCGATATCTTCGCGGATCTGCTTTTTTATTTCGAGAAGGCAGTTTTTGAGAGCGTTGACCGGATCACCGTGTGTGCGACCGTAAAAAGACGCGGTAACTTCGTTGGTTCCGATGTCGATCAGACAGGCTTTTGTCGTTGTAGAACCGCCATCGACGCCAAGAATATATTCACGGCCGGCGACGACTTTACCTTTTTGTGAAGGCAGGTAGGTGACTTTGCCCTGGGCGGATTGCAGGCTTTTAAATCTTTTAAATTGAATGGGGCCACTTCTGAATAACGAACTCAAATGCGGCAAGGTGCTGCCGGATGTTCCGGCCATCAGGGCCGCGCCATACGCCTCAAAATAGGCTGCCTGTTCGGGAACGAGAAATTCGATTTGAGGCATGCGCTCTCGGATGAAGCGCAGAATGTGCTGATTCTGCGTCACACCGCCGACGAGAAGCACCTTTCCCTTCTCGATTCTGGCTCTTTTTAGAAAGTCGATAACCTTGATGGCCATCACATCGCTTAATGACAATACGATATCGCCTGTTGTGGCTTCACCTTTGTTCAGACGATGTGTGCAATCACTTTTCATGAAGACCGAGCAGCGTGAAGAGAGTTTTAATACGCGGCTGTCTGCGGGGACGTTGTTGATATCACCGATCTTCATGTTCATCCGTGCCAATTGCTGCTTAAAAAATTCACCGGTGCCCGAGGCGCACTTGTTTCCCGAAAAACTGGTAATGATTTTATTGTTCTTGTCGATGGTATAAACAACGAGATCTTCCCCGCCCAGGGAAACGAGGGCGTCAATTTGATACTGGACGTTTTTCAGGGCTTCCTCAATGCAGAGCGGTTCAATGACGCTGTTGATATTTAAAAGATGCCGGCCTTCGGTGCCGGTGCCCAGCGTTTTGATGTCTGCTGGTAGCGTTCGGGATGAAAGTATTTTTTTGAGTGTGTCGAGAAAGTTGCCTTCATGCGGTTCTACAGCGTTCCAGATGATCTTATTGTCCTGCAGTACGGCTATCTTAACATTTGCGGAGCCGATATTGATTCCCATGCTGTGCATAAAAACTTCCTTATAAAAATTGATGCTGGCGGTCAATATTACGTTTGAACCGTGTCGTCAAGCATCAGATCAGATTTTTAGAATAATTCGCCATAAAATAAAGGATTAGACAGCCTCAGATAAAGAAGAAAAAAGCAGCTGATGCGGTTGCCTTCAGCTGCTTTTTGTTGTTCAAATATTATGGAGTTGCCAATTAGGGTGCTATCTTCATTTAATTCCACCCTACTTTGATGTTAATGAGCTTCCTCCATCGCGCCGCCGATATACATCATAGCCAGGAGCATGAAGACCAATGTCTGAACGACTGAGGTAAAGATCATCAAAAACATAATGGGCAGAGGAACAATCATTGGTACCAGCAGCAGGACAACCAGCAGAACAATATCTTCACCGGCAATATTACCGAATAACCGGAAGGTCAGAGACAAAGGCCGTGACAGATGACTGATAAGTTCGATAGGCAGCATCAGTGGGATCAGCCACCAGACCGGGCCCAGGAACTGTTTTACATACTTGAAGCCGTGGGTCATGATGCCGACGACATGCGTGGAGAAGAATACAACAAGCGCCATGGCCAGATTTGTGTTGATGTTGGCTGTCGGTGATTCGAAACCGGGGATGATGCCAATCAGATTTGATGTCAGAATGAAAAGTCCAATCGTTGCAATCAGAGGGAAAAATTTCTTCCCGTGTTGTCCCATCGTGTCGATCAGCAGTGAATGGAGACCATCCACGATGACCTCCATAACATTTTGCAACCGTCCCGGGTAAACTTGCAAACGCCGGGTGGCCAGAAATGAAAGCACGGACAACAGAAGGACGACAAACAAAGTGCTGAAGACGATGGTCATATTAACGCCCTTATCGTGCAGCCAAGTTGTGTGGAAGAATAATAGGGGTTCCATTTGTCTCTAATTAACCTCCTCAATAAAGTTTTTTTTTGCCAGGGCAGTAATCACGGTATAAACAATGTTGATGACTACCACGGAAAGTCCAATAATCAGGCCGATCATATCAACCGTCTGGGTGGAAATCAGAAAAAATAAAACAACAGCGGTCAGTGCCAGACGAATATAATATTTGATCATAGTCGGGCGCTTGACATTGCCGGAAGGATTTCTAAAAAGACCTCTTAACCCAAATTCCATTCCATGGAAATTGAGGATGCTGATAAAGCCGCCCAGAAGAACGCCTAAACAAAATTTTGTCGGCGCAAAAAGAAATGAAGGGATAAAAAGGATTGCCAGAATGATCCAGTTGGCAATTTCAAGTTTTCTTTGGAGTGGGTCTTTGGCGATGCGGTTCACTTTTTAAACTCTTAATGATGGATTCATCATCCCTGAAATTTTTTTTTATTAAAGCATATATGTTACGAAATCCGGCTGAAATCCCGATCAATAAAAAAACGATGGTAAATACATGGCCGGAATCAAATTTCCGATCTAAGTAACTTCCTAAAAGGAGGCAACCAAAAATTGCCAGAACCATTGCGATTCCAATGCTACTGGCATAAGCCATCTGGATACTCAATTTTTTGGTTTCGTTATCCATTTAGTGATGCGTTCCTTAGCATGTGCGATACACAAAGTCAATTAAAAACATGACTGCCGTTCATTTCTTCCTTGGCGGAAGACGATTATTTCTTTGTCAGTCGATTGTCTTTTTAAGACAGATAGTTAAGCCATATTTTCGATTAGTCCAGCCTCTGAAGACAAACGAGTAAAATACTCCTACCGTATCGATTATTCATTGTCAATGAACCGGTTACAGAATTTTTAATGTTTCCGCCAGAGCGGACAGTGTCTGATCCATGTCTTTATCTGTATGCGCAAAAGATAAGAACCCCGCTTCAAATTGCGACGGTGCCAGCCAAACCCCCTGCTCAAGCATGCCGTGAAAGAATCGGGCGTAAAGATTGGTATCCGATTGTAAGGCGCCAGTCAGATCATAAACAGGTCCTTGGTGGAAAAAAATGGTGAACATCGAAAAAATATTGTTGATGCAGACAGCAATTCCTTGCTGAGCAAACAATTTTTCCATCTCCCGGCACAGACCAGTTGCCTGCTTGGTCAATGATGCGAAAGAATCGATCTTTGTTTTCAGAATGTGAAGTGTAGCAATCCCTGCACTCATGGCCAAAGGGTTGCCGGAAAGTGTGCCAGCCTGATAAACGTCTCCCAGGGGGGCAAGTTTTTCCATGATTTCTTTTTTCCCGCCCACCGCTCCTACCGGCATGCCGCCGCCGATGATCTTGCCAAGGCAGGTCAGATCGGGTGTAATGCCGATGAGGTTTTGGTAGCCTCCGAAAGTAAAGCGGAATCCCGTGATGACTTCGTCAAAAATCAACACGATGCCGTTTTTTGCCGTCAGCTCACGCAATTTTTTCAAGAAGCCTTCTTGCGGGGGAACAACACCCATGTTGCCTGCGACCGGCTCTACAATAACAGCTGCCAGTTCTGATGCATAATGCTCAATGGCTTTGGTCATAACATTCATATCATTGTAGGGCAGACTCAACGTGATTTTGGCTAGTGCTTCGGGAATTCCCGGTGAGCCTGGAATGCCGAGAGTCGTAACGCCGGATCCGGCCTTGATTAAAAGAGAATCGGCATGACCGTGGTAGCAGCCGTCAAATTTAATAATCATATTTTTGCCTGTGTAACCACGGGCCAGACGAATCGCTGTCATGGTGGCTTCCGTGCCGGAGTTGGTCATCCGGACTCGTTCAATGGAGGGGATGGCTTCGCAAATCAGTTGGGCCATTACCGTTTCAGCATCGGTTGGCGCGCCAAAGCTTGTTCCTTTTTGCGCTGTCTGACAGATGGCGGCAATGACCTCCGGACACGCATGTCCCAAAATCATCGGCCCCCAGGAAAGAACATAGTCAATGTATTCTTTCCCTTTGGAATCGTAAATCTTGCTACCCTGAGCGTGGCTCACGAAAACAGGGTCGCCACCAACCGATTTCCATGCGCGCACAGGTGAATTCACGCCTCCGGCGATCACCTGACTGGCCGCGGCAAATTGATCTTCTGTTTTTTG
>JAKLES010000100.1 GCA_022711575.1 Deltaproteobacteria bacterium
CATGGCGTGAATATAAGAGCACGAAAAGCACAGGAAGCGGAATGTCTGTTATATCTCAACAGTCTACTCCAGTTTCTGATGTTGTCGTGAATGCAGGCATAACCAGTCCAACCAGAAATTATACCCCGTATATATTCCGAGCCGGACAGTCTGGGGTAAAGGCGCTGATCCATTTTGAAGAAACCTTCAATGCCGAACCGGATACGAGGTGAACTATGGCCTTAAAACCGAAAGACGAAACGGGACGTGACTGGAATTATGCCAGAGGAGATAATGCCGCTATCCATAACCGGTTTGAGGCGAACCGTTTATCCGCCCGAATAGCTAATGCGGGTAACCCGCAGACAGGAAAATTCGGTTCTGATGGTGTTCTTATTTCTCATGGCGCTGCGTATCAAAGTACCTTGCCGTGTTTTGGGGCTCTTGCTGAAGTGGGAGGAGACCTTGACATTTCCACGGGTAACTTCTGCATAGCAGGATGGCTTTATCTCAGTGCTTTTGCGGGACCGGTGAACTGTGATATTTGGGGATACAGCAGATATGGAGTTCAACAAAGCACAAGATATCTTCATGGACGGATTGGGGGTGACTCCGTTTATTATGATGGGGTTTATGATGCAAAACTATCCCTCATTCTTGACACAGCCATTCTCACCGACGGGTCGCAGATATCTTATTCATTAGTCAATGGAGTATGGCTTCCCGTCACTTATGAGCTGACGGATGAGTATAATAATTATTACGTAACCCTTCATGCAGTCATAGAAGCATCTGAGTGGGACGATGCGTGGCATTATGTGGCGTTTGCGAGATACGGAAATGAGCTTGCCGTTTATTTCGAGGCGGATGGTGTTGCGAAAAAACGGGCCTACTTTACCTATGCCGGGGCGTTGTCAGTCTGCAATGGAACCGACAATAAACTTTATATCGGACATGGGTTTGTTCCAACGTAAGGAGATATCATGCCTACACTCGATGATGTATTTTTAGATGAATTCATTCTTATAAAAGGTACGACACCCTATACGGGAGCGGACTTTACTCCTCCGGCAGCTCCGTGGACAATAGAGGGGACATTTGCGTATCCTATTATCGTTTCTCCTAACCCGGAGCCGATCCCCGTTCTTCCTCCATTGGACATCAGCAAGTCCGACTTCTGCCTTGAGATCGACTTCAACCTTCAAAACCTTTTTGAATGGATAGTTTACGCAGACGGGACTCCTAATATCACAAACCAGTATTACGGTGTGGTCGGCCAGTTCGATCAGGAAGAGGACGGATCAATAACCATCAACGGAAATTACTGGAGCCTATATCTTCGGGTCAATGCGGACTATTCCGTGGACGCGGTGTTCGAGGTTTATGAAAATGGAACCATCGTGACCCAGCTTGTCCATTCAGTTGCAATAAACTGGAGCGACTGGGATGGGATCACCAAAACAAACCTCGATACAGAAAATATTCATCTGGCTGTTTCGAGAAATGGTGATCTGGCCCGCCTGTTCGTCAATGGGAATTATTCAAGCGACTCAACCGCAGCCGGAGCACTCGTGGACTTCACGACCATCAACGGTGACTGGCAGATTATGGGGGCGTCAGGTCAGGGAGAAACCTATCAGCCTTTGTCGGTAACAATCGTCGACGCCTTCAGGGTTTTTGACTACGCCTATTACTGGGAAAATTATGGATATGTCCCATGGGATCGTCGCGGAGGGATTTGCATTTATCCAATGATGGGGATGAGGGTTCGTGAGGGTCAACCGGGATCGATCAGGGCGAGGATAAGAATATGATAAGAATACGCGGTTCGCTGCTTTATGGGGAAGTTGGAGACATCTACGCTCTTAATGGATTCCCTCTCACATTCGGCATGAAGGGCGGCGGAATTTATGCTGATGAAGAAGGGTATCTTTATATTCCCGTTCCCATGATCAGTATCCGTTTTGATGGAATCGTTGACACGCAGGGAGCGCTTCACTTCCAACTTCCCATGCTTCAGGACGTCCAGTTCTCCGGATACACCAGCACAGAGGGAATTCTTAATATCAACATCCCGCAATACCTGATCAAGTTTACCGGTCAGCAGGAGATTACCGGAGTTTTAAATATCCTTCTCCCACGCAGGGAATTTGTCGCATCCGGTGTTATTAATGAAAATGGTGCACTGGAAGTCACCATTCCCATGATATCATTCGCGGCTTCTGCGGAGTCTGAGACAGATGGTATTTTTGCAATGGGAATTCCTATGGTCAGAGTGCACATGGATGGGTATTCCTCGGTTGAAGGTGATCTGGAAATCACCATTCCAATGATATTGTTTCACATGGAACAATCCGCGGAAGCAGACGATTACCTTACCATGGTCATGAATATACGGAACAAGGCCCTCACTGTTTTTGACAATTACAACTTTAACTCCATGTGCGCATTCGGCGGAAAGCATTTCGGAGCGACAGACACCGGCATCTTTGATCTGGATGCTGGGACGAAAGACAACGGCGTTCCCATCGAATGGAATTTCAAGATCGGGTATCTCGATCTTGAGCAGGGGCAGAAGAAGAAACTGGTCGAGGCGTGGGTGTCTTACAAGTCGGATGGTGATGTTAAATTTACGGTTGTTCAGCCTGACGGAGAACAGTATGAATATGTCCTCCAGGGGATTGACACTACAGAAACCGGACTCAGGGTGAAGTTCGGCAAGGGTATCCGGACAAAATACATCGCCCTGGACGTCAGCAATATCGATGGCAGTTCCATTGACCTTGATGAGTTGAAACTGCATCTGGCAAATTCTACCTTTGTAAAGGTGAGATAAATGGAAGTGAAGCGGGCATTCAGATGTTATCGAGGGCCGGATGATCCCGGGCCGTTTTCTGATATTATTAATTCCATGTCATTTGGATGCCGTCATATGAAGGAGTTCAACAAGAACGGAGTATTCTGTCTGACCGCAAAAGTCCCCGAAGGATATGTAAAGGTTTTGAGAGTAGGGGATGTGGACTATATCTGGACCGAAGGAAGGTTGGTTGATCTCATTATTGCCCAGTCAGCAAAAACACCTTACATCTACTATCAAGATATATCCAGCGCTATTATAAATAAAATAGACCCCAGAGAAAGCGGTAATTACACCAGCTGGTATGCCGAAGTTTCTGCCGCTTCAGGTGGTGTCGCAAATGCAACATCGCTGGAAAATGGAGACAGCTACGGCTTTGATCTGATGATGCACACTTATGGGCCGCAGTCTTTTTTGTGGAATACAGAAAGGTTTTCGTTTGGCGGGAGTCTGGACTTAAATATAGGTTTTCCATATGACTTTGGATGGGACTTTGTAAATAACGTCAGAACGTCTTATTACAGCTATGGTGCATCATATACATTTACGAGAAAGACTGGCGCAACGTATAAGGCCATCGGCGTTATTAATTATTGGTATGGGCGACACCCTACGTGGTGGCCGGGAGTCCCTTATCGAAGTGATCTGAAGGTTTACGAAATAGAGGGGGCAAGCGCGACGGCCCTTTATACCGCTACCTTGACTACTACGTTAGTATTTGATCCAGAAGACCCAACGCAGGTTATCGGGCCGGAATATTTCAGCGTGTGGGGAACCTGCGCAATGGAAGATGAGGTCTTCTATGCCCAAAGATATATGAGAAAAATTACGTGGACTGGGCCACGTCAGCTTATATTATATAAGTTTGACTACGAGGGCAACCAACTGGCAGAGTCCGCACAAATTAACTTCCCGCTGAACACGGATGGTATAAGTCCCCCCGGCTGGGGTGATGCTTTTAACGCAGACGGGAATGTTGGAATTTTGAGAAGCGATGAAAATTACGTCATACACCTTTCCGGCTTCGGACAATACATAAGGGTGTGGGACAAGGACTTAAACTTCATAAAGAATATTGAGATACCGATAGGCATGCATGC
>JAKLES010000101.1 GCA_022711575.1 Deltaproteobacteria bacterium
ATCACCAATGTTTAACGCCGGAATCATTACAGTGAGCGATAAAGGTTCACAGGGTAAACGGCAGGATTTAAGCGGCCCTGTAATTGCGGAAATGCTTACGGGAGCCGGCATTGAAATAAAACAAACTCTCATCATTCCTGACGAAGTTGAACAGATACAAAAAACGATTATTCAATTCGCTGACGTGGAAAAATTGGATGTGATTTTGACCACAGGTGGCACGGGAGTCAGCCCGCGTGATCTTACACCGGATGCCACACTGAAAGTCATTGACAAGGAAGTGCCCGGAATGGCCGAAGCCATGCGCCTCGTCAGCATGAAAATTACCCCGCATGCCATGATTTCCCGCGCCGTTGCCGGTATTCGTGGCCGGTGCCTGATCATCAATCTCCCGGGAAGCCCTAAAGGCGCCAAGGAAAATCTCGCCGCCGTTTTACCCGCGCTTCAACATGCCATCGAAAAAATCAAGGGCGATGACCGCGATTGTGCAATATCATCCTAGGGAAAGGTTTGAAACCATCCATACGGGTGGCGATACCATCCTCTACATTTCTTCATTTTTAATTATATTGATGTTGTTCTTTTCCAGAAATTGCAGCGCGTTTTGAATATGCGATCCAAGCCAGTAAATTTTCCCACAGTGGTCGCATTGTTGGTATTGTTCACAATTCTCAAAAACAAATGCCGGCACTAAATCCCGTACCTCCTCACGCCCAACCGAATGCAGTCTTTGGTTGCAGATCAGGCAAATCTTGTACATTTCTCGGGAATTGATTTTTAAAGAATATTTCCGGATGACTAAATTGAGTTGTTGACCTGTGCTTGCTGCCGGCAACAAAAATAAGTCACCGGCAAATTGCCGCTCCCGCATATCTCTTCTGCGGGTTAAAAGAATGCGCTCCTGACTTTGGGCCTGTCGCATCATTGGTCGGTCTGCTGCACTGCCATAAACAATGGTATCAAAGCCCAGCAACCTGAGCCATTTGGCAAGTCCTGCAAGAGTTGCGTCGGTGATAAATTTTATGTGGGCATTCATGGTGAAGGATTGGATATTTTCTTCCGGTCTTCAACCATGGGAGGTGCTTCATGGTCTCGCAATTCCTTGCGTAAATCTCGAATTGTTTTATTCAAGCGGCTGATCGTGCGATTCAGGCGAAATCTCTCTACCACGCCTAATAAACCTGTAATAATGATGCCCGCCATCAAGGCAACAAAAATGAGCATATAAGCCGGGACAACAATTTCTTGCAGATAGTAGTATTTAATGGTGACAGGCGCGGAATTGAATTGTGAAAAGGTGACAATAAAAAAAGCAAAGATGAGGGTGAGAATTAAATAAAATATTTTCATTATGATGAAACCTCCTGAGCATATTTTTTAAACAGTGGCGCAAGGTTTGCGGCGGTTGTTGCCAGATCCTCCGGGATGACGCGGACATTGCCGACGACACTCATAAAATTGGTATCACCTTCCCAGCGCGGAATGATATGCACATGAACATGTTCAGCGATACCTGCACCGGCTGCCTTACCCAAATTCATGCCAATATTAAAACCATGCGGGTTCATCGAATCTTTCAACACTTTAACGGATATATCCAGCAGGGCGAATATTTCTTTACGTTCTTCATCTGTCAATTCTTCAATACCACCCAAATGCCGCCCGGTAATAATCATCAAATGTCCGTTGACATAGGGATATCGGTTCAGCATAACAAAACAAGTTTTGCCTTCAAAAACGATATAATCATCGCATCGAGTGGAACATTTACAAAACACGCAGCCTTCTTTCTTTTCACACACAAGATACTCCATTCGCCAGGGGGCAAACATTGTTTCCATATTTCCAACACCCGATATTACTGAATCGAATCACTTTATTGGTATAATCCTGCCTGTTAATTCTTTTCCTACTTCCAGAATACCAATACTTCTGGAGGCTGCAAAACGTTTATCGACCGCTGACCCCGGATTAAAAAAGTACACGCCATTGATCCTTTTGTTTAACGGTTGATGCGTATGACCGAATACTATGCAATCGATCTTGCCCAGTTTGTCCGCCAATTTTCGTTCCATGCCTTCCGGAGAGCCCCATCCATGAATCAATCCGATTTTAAATCCGTTGATGTTCATCAGCAACTGTTCCGGTAACTCCTGTTTGACACGCTGATTGTCCATGTTGCCGCAAACCGCTCGAACTTCTTTATCGCCGAAAAGATCCAGAACACACAAATCGACTAAATCCCCGGCATGAAATATCAGATCAACATCAGAAAAATGTTCGTTAATAATTTCCTTTAATTTCTCATTGTAACCGGAAATATGCGTATCTGATAACACACCTATTTTGACTTTACTTTCGATCATCATCTTTTTCAGATTCTTAGCGGTAAGATAAAAAAAATACAAGCGTTATTTGTGTTCAGACATGTCGTTATTGAGCATTATTCACATAAGAACAAAAGCTTTTAATTTGACTTTAGTGGCAAGCCAAGTTAAAATCCTGCACCATGAGCAAACTGGAAGATTCCTTAAATAAAATCGCGGAAAATATCTTATGTCTGGACGAAGCCTCTCTGACGTCGCTTTGGGATAAATACAGAGTCAAAATGGAAAATTTTTCTTTTGCTCCAGAATGGGAAAAGGCAGTGGTGATCTTTTCCATCATCAATTCCATCCGGGTGAAAAACGCAATTTTCAATGAGCAACTCCTCAATAAAAAAGCAGCCGAAAAGGCCGCTCCTATCAAACAATACTCAGGAAAACCAACTCTGCGATTGGTTAAATGATGGATAAAGACACTGCTGAAAAAAGAATTGCAGAACTTCGAAAAACAATAGAATATCACAATCGGCGTTACTATCAGCAGGACGCGCCGACAATATCCGACGCCGAATACGACCGCTTAATGAGAGAACTTCAGGAGCTTGAGCAACTCTACCCCGATAATGATATCGCGTCATCACCCACCCAAAGAGTTGGTGCTGCTCCCCTCGCCAAGTTTGCTTCCTTCATCCATCCGCAGGCCATGATGAGTCTGGCCAACGCTTTTTCCATACAAGAAATTCATGATTTTGATCAGCGAATCAAACGCCTGGCAAAAGTTGAGCATATCGATTACGTGGCAGAACCCAAGCTCGACGGCCTGGCTGTCAACCTGATTTATGAAAATGGCTATTTTATACGCGGAGCAACGCGCGGTGACGGTACAATCGGAGAAGATGTCACGCAAAATCTTAAAACCATTTCCTCTTTGCCTTTAAGAATGAAGGAAAACTCTCAACATCCTCTTCCGGAGTTCATCGAAATACGCGGTGAAGTCTATATGGAAAGACAATCATTCATAAAGCTCAATCACCGCCGGGAGGAGAAAGGTGAGGATCCGTTTGCCAATCCGCGTAACGCGGCCGCCGGATCGCTTCGTCAACTTGATCCGAAGATTACCGCGCGTCGTCCCCTGAATATTTTTCTTTACGGCATCGGTTCTGTTCGGGGCTTAAGCTTTTCCAGTCATTGGCAGATACTACAAACCCTTATCACATGGGGGTTGCCCGTCAATCCTCTTATCGAACACGTTGCTGATATTTCCGCATGCATATCCTATTTTGAATATATTGGGTCGAAACGCCCTAGCCTTCCCTATGAAATTGACGGTGTCGTTCTTAAAGTTAATAATCTCTCCATACAGAAAATCCTAGGCAATGTTTCTCGTTCTCCCCGTTGGGCATTGGCCTGCAAATTTCAGGCAGAGCAGGCGAGCACTGTGATCAAAGATATCATTGTCCAGGTGGGTAGAATGGGCACATTAACACCGGTCGCCATCATGGTACCGGTCAATGTAAGCGGCGTTATGGTCAGCCGTGCCACACTGCATAACGAAGATGAAATTCTTAAAAAAGATATCCGGATCGGCGATACCGTCTTAATCCA
>JAKLES010000102.1 GCA_022711575.1 Deltaproteobacteria bacterium
CGGGCGGCCAAGAATATGGGCATTACCCGAATCGTCGTGGTGGGCGCAAAGGAATTTGATCGTGAGGAAATGGAGCAGCGCTCCACGCATCTGGCGGCGGATGTGCTGGATCAAATTCAATATGTTGCGTCCATCGAAGAGGCGCTGAGTGACTTCCATTACATTGTGGGCACGACCGCGCGTTTGGGCAAGGCCCGCGGGCCTTTTGTGTCGCCGCGCGCGGCGGCGCAGACGATTGCCGATCTATCCCAGAAAAATAAAATAGCGCTTTTGTTTGGCCCGGAAGACACGGGTTTGGCCAATGATCATTTACGTCTTTGTCACAGTGTGGTTACCATTCCGACATCACGTGAATTCACTTCGCTGAATCTTTCCCAGGCCGTAATGATTCTCTGTTACGAAATATTCATTGCGACGTCTTCAGCGGCAACGGTAGCGGAGGTGACGCCTAAACTGGCGTTATCTTCAGAGTTGGAAGGCATGTATGGCCAAGTCAAAGACCTGTTGGCCAAAATAGGTTTTTTAAATCCCGAAAACCTCGAATACTGGATGCTGGATTTGCGCCGCTTTTTTGCCCGCGCCGGACTTTTATCAAGAGAAGTGAAGATTATTCGCGGTATTTGCCGCAAGATGGAATGGCATGTACGCCACAAAAACACTTGACTTTAGATCTGATTTGGCGTGAAAGGAAAATCTTGAAATTTAAAGAGTAACCAAACCCTAACCATCATGATGGAGGTTTTTTGTTATGAGAAAAATATTTTCTTTTACGGGCGCTAAGAAAATTGTATTCGGCAACGGATCGATTTTAACATTAGCCGGCCATATCAAAGAGCATCACGCACAAAATCCACTCATCGTTATCGATAAAAATCTGGCGAAAACGGACTTACAGGAAAAAATCGCCAGCATTTTGGTATCCGAGGGAATCAAGTTCACTGTTTTTGACAAGGTGGAGCCGGAACCCAGGATCGAACTGGCGGATGAAGGCGCGGCGCTGGCTGTCAAAAATAAATGCGATATCGTGATCGGCATTGGCGGCGGCTCCGCGATGGACGTGGCCAAGGCCATCGCTGTGATTGCCACCAATAAGGGTGCTGCTGCGGATTACCTAGGGTTGAATAAAGTTCCGAAAGCGGGCCTGCCCAAAATCATGATTCCCACCACCGCCGGCACCGGCAGTGAAGTGACGTTTACCGCCGTGTTTGTTCGTAAGAACCTCAAAAAGAAGGAAGGCATGAACAGCCCCTATCTTTATCCCGAACTGGCTCTGCTGGATCCCGAACTGACGTTGTCGCTTCCGTCCGCGCCAACCGCGCAAACAGGTCTGGATGCTCTGTGTCATGCGATTGAGTCCTATACCTCGATTAACTCCTCGCCAATGAGTGAAATGTTTTCTCTGGAAGCGATCGCGCTCATCGCTGAAAATCTGCGAACCTGTGTGCATGACGGGAAAAATATTGCTGCGCGCGAAAGGATGCTATTGGGCAGCCTATATGCGGGAATCGGACTTGCCAACGCAGGCGTCACTGCTGTGCATTCCCTGTCTTATCCGTTGGGCGGAAAATTCGGCGTCAGTCACGGTTTGGCCAACACGGTCCTGCTGGCGCCGGTTATGGCATTCAATCTGCCGGGAGCTCTGGAGAAATTCGCCGATGTCGCTGAAGCGATGGGAGAATGTACGGAAGGGTTGCCCGCGCGTGAAGCCGCCTATCTGGCGGTGGAAGCGGTGGAAGCATTAATCGAAGACTGTGGCATCGATTCCTCAATTCGGGATTTCGGCGTCAAAGAAGAAGATTTTCCGGCGCTGGCGGATGTGGCCGTTACGGTTGCCCGGCCGCTGGAGAACAATCCCCGCAAGATGACCAAAGAAGATATGATCGCAATTTACGCGGAAGCTTTTTAAGAAAGGAAGGAAAATCATGGCAGGAGCGGAACTGATCGGTAAGGAAGAAATCAAGGAAGTAATTGATGTGCTGGAAACCGGCATCCTAATGCGATACGGATTTGATAAGGAAAGAAAGGGTGTTTATAAGGTCAGACAGTTTGAAGAAGATTTTGCCAAATATTGCGGTGTTGGCTATGCACTGGGCGTAACGTCCGGTTCCTCGGCCCTCAAAGTAGCTCTGGAGGCGATGGATGTCGGTCCGGGAGACGATGTGCTGGTGCCCGCCTTTACATTTTTGGCCACTTACGAAGCCGTGCTGGAAGTCGGTGCGATACCGATCATGGTTGATATCGACGACACACTTAATCTTGATCCAAAAGAAATTGAAAAGAAAAAAACGCCCTATACCAAGGCTGTCATTCCCGTCCACATGTGCGGCCTGGCGGCCAACATTGACCAGATCGTAGAGACCGCCCGCAAGAACAAATTGCTGGTTTTGGAAGATAACGCTCAGGGTTGCGGAGCCAGCTTCAAAGGCAAAAAACTGGGCGGGTTCGGCGATATGGGAACCTTCAGTTTTGATTATGTTAAAACGGTTACGACCGGCGAAGGCGGAATGGTAATAACCAATAACCGCGATCTGTATCTTCGTTCGGAATGGTATTCCGATCACGGCCATGATCATAATCCCAATGTCGGTCGAGCGCTGGAAGGCAGAACCATTCTGGGTTTTAATTACCGGATGAATGAACTGCAGGGAGCCTTGGGGCTGGCGCAGTTACGGAAACTGGATTACCTCATCGGTGAACAGAAGAAAAATAAAAAGGTAATCATGGACGCGCTTGCCGCCATTCCGAATGTCGGGTTCCGAGCCAAGCAGGATCCCGAGGGAGATTCCGCGACATTTTTGGCGTTTAATCTGCCCGAAGAGCAAACGGCGCTTAAATTTCAGAAGTTACTTTCCGCTGAAGGCGTCGATACCACCTGTTACAAAAATAATCTTTGGCACTATGTTCCCAATTGGGAACATTTCCTGGCGTTTTCAACAGCCAATTCCAGGAAGCGCCCGTTTACCGATCCGTCCTATAAAGGCAAAGTTCAGTATTCAATAGAAAGCATTCCCTATGCGGAAAATATTTTAGGCCGGACGCTGGTAATGGCTATTTCCGTGAAAATGAGCCAAGACAGACTCGACACGATCAGGAGGGCTATCGAAAAGGCGGCAAAGAATATTTAGACGACTGGATCTTCAATCATAATGTAGGGAACGATTGCGCCCGTTCATGCAGTGGCAAGACCGTTCCCTACATTCGCTTGATGTAAACTGAACGGCTTTTTCCAACCATTTCCAAACTATAATTCTCTCATTCCACTTTCGCGCCTCGCTCCAAAAGCAGGGCACGCAACGTAGATCGGTGACAGTGCGTTTCGTCGGCGCAATAACAGCCCATGGAAAAGTTTGTTTCATGCGATAAGGCGGCGAGCAGATCCAGTGTTTTACTATTTTCCGGTGTTGTCATCTCGGCTCGGTATTTTCGAAAAAAAGTTTTCCATTCGCCGGGTGTTGTCGCCGCCTGACCCAGTTTCAAGGTCTGCGGACTCGGGGAAAGATTGGGAAACCAGACATCGTACCAATTTTGCGCGGAATACTCGCTTTTAGGAACGCCACGCGGCGGACGACGGACCGTCCCGATACGAAGTCCTTCATGGGGAATTCTTTTTGTTCCCAGTCGAACGATGCGTATAGTCATAATCACCTCTTCGACGCTTATGATTTTAGAAATTTGTACACGGCTTTCCGGGTATTTGGTTCAATAAATATCGTTGCTCAGGATGAGGCTATTTTTTTCTCAATGCCGCGGCAACTTGTTTAGCCCTGGTGAAATCCGCTGTGTTGGTGATGCCTTTTTTATCAGGGCTTTGCGCGGCCATTTCTTTCATCTGCTGCACCCTTTCCTC
>JAKLES010000103.1 GCA_022711575.1 Deltaproteobacteria bacterium
CTGCCCAGTTTCATAATCGATCCCTTGCCGAACTGCCTTTCAATCTGTGTTATTGCCAAATCAACCGCTTTCGATCTGTCCATATCTGCGCACATAATACGATGACCTCCTTCACCCTGTAGTTTTCAATTATTTCTTAGAGAACGAACTTGTGACCTCGTGCCACCCGGCGTGCCCTCAGGGCGTTACAGGTAGTAGGGTTATTCAAACCAGTCTCCTTTATTACCCGACCAGCGGGAAAACTGCCAGCTTTGTATAAACCGCGCCCTGTGGCATCAGTTTGCTTTGAAATAATATCAATTCTCCGACCGAAAATTCCCCTGCGGTAAACGCGTTGTGTTTGGTCAGGGCTTCACTGATTCCCGACGCGCTGCGCGGATCTTTAATTCGAGCCAGCGTCAGATGTGCCTTGAAAGACCGGTCATCCGCCGGGAAACCGATTGCCGCAAAATCGCCATCAAGTTTTTTCTGAAGATTGATGAGTCTTTCCACATCGCCTTCGACTCCACACCACAGCACCCGTGGCCTGCGGGCATCCGGGAAACCGCCCAACTTTTCAATTTTCAGATATAGTTTCTGCTCGGTAACTATCCGTTTTTGCACGGTAGCACTGATGTTGTATATATCATCTCTGGAAATATCGCCGAAAAACTTCAATGTCAGATGCTGCCCTTGCGGCCTTGTCCAGCTTATCCGCCCGCTGATCGCCATTTTCAGTTTCTCCCGCAAACGGATCACCGACTGTAAAATGTCTTCCGGCGGTTCAATGGCTAAAAAAGCACGAATATTTTTTTCCGGATCGGCCATGAGCTAAACTTTTCCTTGTAAATAATTTTTGAGCAAAAACAACGCCGCTTCGGAAGACACGAGTTTGTTTCTTTTGCGGTCCCAGCGGTAGGCATAGTGACGGCAGATGGTCTGAGCGCCGTCGGCCAGCGCCACATAAACCGTGCCGACCGGTTTTTCTTTCGTGCCGCCGGTCGGTCCCGCAATGCCGGTGGAAGACAAACCCAGGGCTGTTTTGGCGTTTCCGCGGACACCTTCGGCCATCAGGCGCGCTGTCTCTTCGCTCACAGCGCCGTGCTGATGAATGATTTCAGCCGGCACCCCCAGCAGTTGAATTTTGGCGTCGTTGCTGTAGGTGACCAAGCCCCGTTCAAAATAGACGGAGCTGCCTGGAACATCGGTGAGACGATTGGCGATGAGCCCGCCCGTGCAGGATTCCGCCACCGCGAGGGTCAGCTTCTTTTCAGTTAACGCTGCGGCGATTATTTCTTCCAGCGTCTGTTCACCGTAGGAAAAAGTATAGTCTTTCAAACGCGCCGTCACTTCATCCAGCGCCTTTTGAAGGTTCTTTTGCGCTTGTTCCTGAGAGTCGGAACGTGCAATCAGCACCAGATGATTTTCGGGGAAAACGGGATAAAACCCAACGCTCACTCCCAAAGCATCAAAATTTACCCTTGCCAGTCTTTCATCCACCGCTGCTTCGGAAAGGCCGAATGTTTTGACGGTCTGTTTGAACGTGTGCTGGACAAGCTGCGGGAAGTATCGGCGCAGAATGGGAATAACGCCTTCGGGCAGCATCCGGTTTGTTTCAGACGGAACGCCGGGAATGACAAAAACGAGTTTTTCCTGAACCGGCAAGACAAATCCTGCGGCAGTGCCGACGGGATTGGGAATTACTTCCGCGCTCTGCGGAAACAGGGCCTGCTTGGCATTGTTTTCCGTCCAGTGCAGGTTAAAGCGGACGAATATCTCTTTCAGATATGCCAGAACCTTTTCATCTGTGTACAGGGGAAGGTCGAACGCTTTGGCCACCGCGGCTGTTGTAATGTCGTCGGCCGTCGGCCCCAAACCACCGGTACAAATGACCGCATCGGTAAAGGTCAGCAGGTAATGCAGATGGGTTTTGATCTTATCGAAATCATCGCCGACGGACATCATAATCTCAATGTGCCAGCCCTGTAAATTGATTTCCCGCGCGATAAACGACGAATTCGTATCGGCTGTACGCCCGTTCATTAATTCGTTGCCTATAGTCAAAATACCGATTCTCATAAAACACCTGCCATCGTCAATAAAAACAAAATTAACCCGGCATAAACACCGGCGCCGAGATCATCAGCCACCACGCCCCAGCCGCCGGGGAACTTCTGGAAATGATCCAATGGAAAAGGTTTCCAAATATCAAAAATCCGAAAAAGAACAAACGCGAGACACAAATGCAGGCCGGTTATCGCCACCGGCAACATTGTCACCTGCAGACCCGCGATTTCATCAATCACAATCCGTTGATCATCTGTTTTTTCGTAAAGAGTTTCCGCTTGCCCGGCAACATAAATAGAGAAAACTGATATTGCAATCACACAAAGCAGACGAATAGGCCAGGGCATGGAGTAACAAAGCAGGCAGATCAGAACACCCACCAACGTGCCTGCTGTTCCTGGCGCAACAGGCGATAAACCCGCGCCGCCGCCTGTTGCCAGTATCTTGATAATTCGATTTTTCCCGGCTGCTTCCACGCCCATTCCTATAAAATATATTATTTATTATCAAATAGTTAGACTTTGAAAGACTAGCCTTTTTTTAATGAAGTGTCAAATTTTTTAAACGTTGTTTCCATCCCTTTCCGAAAAAATATGAGTATCCCAAGAAATAGAACGTACGTTCTATATCATACAGTTTTCAAGGATGTCAAGCGATCTTCATGGATGGCCGGTTTAAAATTTGGCATGGCCGCCATATTGTGGTATATATTCAATAAATAAAGGAAATATTAGGGGAAAATAATGATTCCTATCGTATCCATTGTAGGCAAATCCAACACAGGCAAAACTACACTCCTGGAAAAACTTATCGCCGATCTGGTCGGCAGAGGCTGGCGCGTTGCAACAATAAAGCATAACAAACATGGTTTTAACATTGACCATGAAGGCAAGGATAGCTACCGCCACAAAAAAGCGGGCGCGAATATCACCGTTGTTTCATCACCGCATCAGCTCGCGCTCATCCAGGATGTTGATCATGATTATTCATTTGAGGAGATTCGGGAGAAATTTATTCACGACTCGGATATCATTCTTACCGAGGGGTTCAAGGTCAATGACTATCCCAAAATAGAGGTGTTTCGGGCCGAACTCAAACGGGAATTGATCAACGCCAAAGAAAATAATCTGATGGCCGTGGCCTCGGACGTGCAACTGGACATCGATGTTCCCTGTTTGGATATCAATGATCCCAAAGTAATTGCAGATTTTATCGAAAATAAATTCTTAAAGTAAAGTATCGTACGCGCCGGCTTATGTCTTTCCACAAGGCACAAATAATCCGTCATCGAGGATTCATTTTGCCCTTCGCATTACATCTAAATCTATTTTACTCTCGTCCAGTAATGACTTTCACAAAGAAACATTAAACAAGCGGTAACTTTTAATTTGTCCGGGGAAATCTGAGTGAAGGAGCATTTATATTCAGAGCCTTCTTCAACATCATAAATCTTTCCTCCAGCATATCGGCCGGCTTCTTTTTTAAGGTCCCAGAGGATCAACATTCCCATAAGTGGTTTGTCTTTTCTGTCTTTCTTGCATGACTTACATAACGTGTTTGCGGGGACTGAGGTCAATTTAACAATTTTACCGGAGTAAACCCCATCTTTTTCAAATATTTCGACATTTGATCTTTCCTTACCTTTATCCTTGCCTTTAAGAATCGGCAAAGACCAAACGCCCACAATGGATGGATCAGCCGCCTGTGATAAGCCGGAAAATGCAAA
>JAKLES010000104.1 GCA_022711575.1 Deltaproteobacteria bacterium
CCGGGTGACGCAGCCGCAAAATAGACGGCCATGTTGGCCTGAGTTCCGGAGTGCGGCTGTACATTGACAGCATCCGCGCCAAAGAGCTTCTTGCAGCGTTCAATCGCCAAACTTTCGACAACATCAACATATTCACAACCGCCGTAATAACGTTTACCCGGGTAGCCTTCGGCATATTTGTTGGTCATGATGCAGCCCTGGGCCTCTAAAACGGCTTCACTGACAAAATTTTCCGAAGCAATAAGCTCCAGCTTTCCCGCTTGACGTCTTGTTTCCAGTTCAATGGCCTTGGCGACTTCCGGATCAACTTGATCTAAAAATGACATGTGAAAAAACTCCTCCAGAAAATATTAATCTCGATATTTTTTAAATATGACCACCGCGTTAACACCCCCGAAGCCGAAGCTGTTGGACATCGCAGTGTTGATTTCCTTATGTCTGGCAACATTCGGCACAAAATCCAGATCACATCCGTCGTCCGGATTATCGAGATTGATGGTCGGCGGAATGACGCCCTCCTGGATCGCCTTGATGGAAAAGATAGCTTCGACGGCGCCGGTAGCACCCAACATGTGGCCGGTCATCGATTTGGTCGAACTGATCAGCATATTTTTCGTGTGCTCCCCGAACAGATCCTTGATTGCCTGTGTTTCATAAAGATCATTGAGTGGTGTAGAGGTGCCGTGGGCGTTGATATAGTCAATGTCCGTTGTTTTCAGACCGGCATCTTTGATCGCCAATCGCATGCTGCGCCCCGCGCCTTCATGACCCGGAGGCGGCGCGGCCAGATGAAAGGCATCGGATGTGCAGCCGTAGCCGACTATTTCCGCATAAATTTTTGCTCCCCGATTCAGCGCAAAGGACATTTCCTCCAAGATCAGCACGCCGCATCCCTCAGAGAGGACAAAACCGTTGCGTGCCTTGTCAAACGGACGGCTGGCTTTTTCGGGTTCATCATTGTGTGTCGATAACGCCTTCATGGCGCAGAAACCACCGATGCCCAGCGGCGTAACCGCCGCTTCCACACCACCAGTGATCATGACGTCCGCGTCTCCGTAGGCAATAGTTTTGTATGCGTCTCCGATGGCCGTCGTGCCCGATGCGCAGGCCGTCACAGTGCAACTGATCGGCCCTTTGGCGCCAAAACGTATGGAGACATGACCTGACCCCAGATTGGCGATAATCGCTGGCACTGCAAACGGCGACAATCGGCGAGGACCGGAAGTGTTAAGCACCTTAATTTCATCTTCAATCGTTTGAACGCCGCCCATGCCGGAACCGATGATCACACCAACCCGTTCGGCAATGTCCGGGCTAATGGTCAAAGCGGCATCCTCCAGAGCCATCTGGGATGCGGCCAGTGCATAAATGGCAAAGTTGTCGTAACGCCGAACTTCTTTTTTATCGACATATCGCAAAGGATCAAAGTTTTTAATTTCGCCTGCGATTTTGGCATTGAAAGCAGAGGCGTCAAACCGGGTAATAGGGCCGATACCTGATTTTCCTGCAACGGCGCCTGCCCATGATTCCGAAACGGAGTTACCAAGGGGGGTCAGGGCGCCGAGACCTGTTACAACGACACGCCTTTTCATGGACAATGATCCTGATCTAAAAAATCAATTAATACCTTTTTTTCGGAGAAAATCGACGACGTCTTTAATCGTTCGAATTTTTTCCAGTTCTTCGTCGGCAATCTCTACGCCAAATAATTCTTCCATTTCCATGATCAGTTCAACCAGATCTAGAGAATCAGCGCCCAGATCATCAATAAAAGACGCTTCCAGCTTGCACTGCTCCTGGGTCACATCCAGCTGCTCTATTACAAGTTTAATGACTTTTTCTTCTAATGACATGAATTCCTTCCTCCAGTCCCATATTATAATAAGAAATTATAACAAGTGATTTTCTTATTACCTGTTTTTTTGAAAAAATTCCTTATTATTTTTTTTAATGCAGCAAACGTCTGTATTTTAGGCTATCAAGGTTTCCACCGCGATATATCCGCCGGCTAAACCGGTATGCTTTTACCTGATATGTTGTGCCTTTTGGTGCAGCGCTTCCCGCAGACTGAATCATCCGGTTATTTTGTACCTTTCTGTTACGGAAACAATCAATGTACGCTTAGGAAGCTGGCATTTGACTTAAAGCAGCCGTGCTGTTTCAGGAAATCTTTTCCGCCGATATCACTTCTCTGCCTTTATACGTGCCGCAATTCGGACAAACACGGTGAGGCATTTTCGGTTCACTGCATTGCGGGCAAACCGACATGGAAGGCTGTTTCAGGAAATCGTGCGCTCTTCGGGTATTGCGTCTTGTTTTGGAATGTCTTTTTACTGGATTTGGCATGGTAAATTATCCTCTTTTTATCATTAATTTTTGATTCTAACTTTTTTCAGTACTGCCAGACGATCATCTATAACATCCGAACGGCAGACACACGAGCCGATATTTAAATTGATGCCACAATGCGGGCACAAGCCCTTGCAATCGTCGGTGCAGAGAACCCTCATTGGCGCCTGTAAAACAATCTGCTCGCAGATTATCGGCGTCAAATCTATAAAATCACCGCGGTAATAACTCGTTTCAAGTTCCTGGGCGGTGAGTTCCAAATCTTTTGCAACCTCCACCTTTGCCGGTACCAGTGTATAAACAAAGTCTCCACCAATGGGAATTGTCGCTGGTTCCAGACAGCGACCGCATTCCTGGTTGATTTTCGCCGCCAGTTCTCCCCGGACATAAATGGTGTCGCCTGATTTGGTAATGATACAATTAACATCCACCTTGATTAGTGAAAACTCAGGCCGTTCGTCTTCACAAAAACATTCTTTGAACCACGCGGCACCTTCGGAAAATGTCAACCGTAACCCTTCCTCAGGGAGAATCGTCAGATTAATTTTCAAAGAATTGGACATGGAACCTTTACTACCTTGTTCAAAAAATTAAGCCAACCGCGCTAAGCACGCGAGTAAATGATAAAATCATTGTATTGTCAAGTATAATTTGCTGTTTGAAAGGCAAAAGGCGCTTGACAAATAACGAGCCGCAACCCTATAACACTTTAAAAATTAAGGGAAACAATATGACCACCAAAATACGCACCCGTTTTGCACCATCTCCAACCGGTTATTTGCATATCGGAGGAGCACGAACCGCTCTTTTTAACTGGCTTTTCTCTCGTCATAATGACGGCGAGTTTATTTTAAGAATTGAAGATACCGATCAACAGCGCTCAACCGACGAATCCACAAAAGCGATTCTGGATGCCATGACCTGGATGGGTCTGAATTGGGATGAAGGACCGCATTTTCAGGCCCAGCGCGTTGATCTGCACCGCGATATGGTACAAAAACTGATCAATGAAGACAAGGCCTACATTTGTACCTGCACCTCAGAAGAACTGGAAACAAAAAGAAAAACGGCCCTGGCCGCTGGGAAAAAGCCCAAATATGACGGGACCTGCCGCGATAAAAAGTTAAAGAAATCATCAGGAAGTGTTGTGCGTTTCCGCGGCGCGCAAACCGGCGCCACCATTGTAGAAGATCTCATTAAAGGTAACATCATCTTTAATAATGATGAGTTGGATGATTTGATCATCGAACGCGGCGACGGCTATCCGACATATAATTTTGCCGTTGTCATCGATGACGCGCTCATGAACATTACGCACGTCATCCGCGGTGACGATCATGT
>JAKLES010000105.1 GCA_022711575.1 Deltaproteobacteria bacterium
TGCGCGCATCGCGGCGCACTCGCTGCAAAGGGACGCACGATAGCCGTCCTGGGCAGTGGTCTGGACGTGATTTATCCACCGGAAAACAAAAAATTATTTGACGCTATTTCTTCAAATGGTGCGGTAATCTCGGAGTTTCCCCTGGGAACTCAACCTCTCTCTTATAATTTTCCGGCTCGTAATCGCATCATCAGCGGCTTGTCCTATGGCGTAGTTGTTGTAGAGGCTGGAGAAAAAAGCGGCTCTCTGATCACGGCCAAACTGGCGATGGAACAGGGGCGCGAGGTTTTTGCGATTCCCGGCGCCATTGATTCCGCTTCTTCCCGCGGCACCAACAGCCTGATCAAACAGGGCGCCAAATTAGTAGAAAACATCGACGACATTCTGGAAGACATTCTCCCTCAACTGGAACAATCACCTGCACAACCGACACGCCACAAGCAGGAGATTCTTTTTGCAGGCTCTATCTCAACTAACGCTGAACAAAAGGTTGATTCACTAAGTCCCACAGAGCAGACGATCTTGAAGCAACTGCTTCAGGAAAAAATGCATGCCGACGATATTATTGCAGGCACAGGCTTGCCTGTCGCTGATGTGTTAAGCGCTCTGATCACGTTGGAATTGAAAGAAATAATTATACAACATCCGGGCAAATTGTTTTCCCTTAAGAAACCGCAGGAATGAATTTCCTGGAGAGCTATATGGGAACCATTCCCTCCGCTTTACGGGATAAGTGAAACTAGCCAATTTTCCTGCGCTTCGCTTATGAAATTGGAGTTTCACTAATAAAAAGCTTTACAAATGTTATGTGAGCATCTATACGGTGCGGCGAAATCTTAGGAGTTGTTATGGTAAATTCATTAATCGTTGTGGAATCACCCACAAAAGTTAAAACAATAAAAAAATTTCTTGGCAGGGATTTCAATGTGGTCGCTTCCATGGGACATATCAAAGATCTGCCGAAAAGCACGCTTGGTATTGATCTGGAAAAAGATTTTGAGCCCACCTACCATGTTATTGAAACCAAAAAGAAGATTATTGACGAATTGAAAAAAGCGGCCAAGACTGCGGAAAATATCTATCTGGCACCTGACCCGGATCGCGAAGGGGAAGCCATCGCCTGGCATATTTCCGATGTGATCGGCACAAAAAAAAATAAAAATATCTATCGCGTTCTTTTTAATGATTTAACAAAGAACACCGTATTGGAAGCCATCAATCATCCTTTAAAATTGGATTTCGATAAATATGAGGCACAGCAGACGCGACGTATTCTGGACCGGCTGGTCGGTTATCAGATCAGTCCTGTTTTATGGGACAAAGTCAAAAGAGGCCTGAGCGCGGGCCGCGTTCAGTCGGTTGCCGTGCGGATGATCTGCGAACGGGAAGAGGAAATTAATAAATTTATTCCGGAAGAGTACTGGAACCTGGTGGCGCAATTTGAAGGAATAAATCCGCCTCCCTTTGAAGCCAAACTGCACAAGATTGACGGCAAGAAGGCAAAGATCAGTAATGGAGAACAGTCGGCCAAACTTGCCGCCGAAATTAAAAAAGCTTCCTTTATGGTCGAAAAGCTGGAGAAAAAAGAACTCAAGCGTTCAGCCCTGCCGCCTTTCACAACCAGCAAGCTACAACAGGAAGCATCCCGGTGGTTGAGATTTTCGGCAAAGAAAACCATGAGTGTAGCCCAGAAATTATATGAAGGCATTGATCTGGGCAAAGAAGGCTCTGTCGGTCTGATCACATATATGCGAACCGACTCTTATCGCATCGCTGACGAAGCCCTCACTGCCGTGCGGGATTACATTAAAAATAATTATTCATCCGATTATCTGCCGTCCAAGCCCCATGCCTATAAGAACACACAAAAAGCCCAGGACGCGCATGAAGCCATCCGTCCGTCTAGCATGTCTTACAAACCGCAGGCTATCAAAGAATATCTATCCGCCGAACAATTTAAACTCTACCAGCTCATCTGGAACCGCTTTGTGGCCAGCCAGATGAGTCCGGCTGTTTTTGATCAGACTACCATTGACATCGCGGGCGCCAATTGTATTTTCCGTGCCCAGGGGCAAGTCCTGAAATTCCCCGGTTTCACCATTGTCTATACGGAAGGCAAAGACGAAAAAGAAGAAGAAAATGGTGTGGACAAACTTCTGCCTGAGGTTCATGAAAAAGAAAATTTAAAGCTGCTCAAACTCGACACACAGCAGAAGTTTACTCAGCCGCCGCCGCGTTTTTCGGAAGCGTCACTTGTGCGGGAACTTGAAGAAAAAGGCATCGGCCGTCCCAGTACTTACGCGGCGATTCTTTCCACGATTCAGGATCGCGAATATGTTCGCCTGGAGAAAGGAAAATTTTCCCCCACGGAATTAGGAACAGTTGTTACCGAACTTTTAGTAAAGAGTTTTCCTACTGTTTTGGATATGACCTTCACGGCAGATATGGAAAATAAACTCGATGCCATTGAAGATGGTACCAGTAAACGCGTCGCCACCCTGAAGGAGTTTTATGGACTCTTCGCGGATGAACTGAAAAAAGCAAAAGATGAGATGAGAAATGTTAAGCAGGAAGAAACACCTACGGACCTCATCTGCGAGAAATGCAACAATACCATGGTAATCAAGTGGGGAAAAAACGGTCGCTTTCTGTGCTGTTCCAATTATCCCGAATGTAAAAATACTATGAACTTTACACATGATGAAAACGGCAAGGTAAAACACGTGGAAACACAAACAACGGACATTAAATGCAATAAATGCGGTAAACCCATGCTCGTCAAAGAGGGGCGTTTTGGACAGTTTCTGGCCTGTTCGGGTTATCCGGAATGCAAAAATACCATGAATGCCGCGAAAAATGAAAACGGTGAAATCATCGCGCAGGAAGCGCCGACAACCGATGAAGTTTGCAAATTGTGCGGCAAGCCGATGGCCGTCAAACGCGGACGTTACGGACAGTTCCTGGGCTGCACCGGTTATCCCGAATGTAAAAACATCAAAAAGATGGGTAAGGATGGCAAGGCGACAACTCAGGAATCTGCGGTGACAGATGAAGTTTGCAAATTGTGCGGCAAGCCGATGGCCGTCAAACGCGGACGCTACGGACAGTTCCTGGGCTGCACCGGTTATCCCGAATGTAAAAACATCAAAAAAATACATAAAAACAAGTCAGGTGAATAGGATTACTCACGTCATCATCATCGGCGGCGGATTGGCTGGCTGTGAAGCGGCATGGCAGCTTTTGCGTCGTGGCCATGCGGTTCATCTTTTTGAAATGAAGCCGCAGAAGTTTTCTCCCGCGCACAAGATGCAACATCTGGCGGAACTGGTTTGCAGTAACTCTCTCAAATCCAATCATCTTGACAGCGCCCCCGGACTTCTCAAAAATGAAATGCGCAGGCTTGATTCTCTGATCCTATCCGTTGCCGATCAAACAGCCGTTGCCGCGGGCAGTGCGCTGGCCGTGGATAGGGTCGAATTCGCCCTCAGAATAGAGGCAGCCCTTTTAAGGGAGAAGCACTTTGCATTGACCCGGACGGAGATTACGGAAATCCCGGCTGATTTCTTAACCATTATCGCCACCGGCCCCCTGACCTCCGACCTTTTGGCCGA
>JAKLES010000106.1 GCA_022711575.1 Deltaproteobacteria bacterium
AAAAATTATTCACGTGACGGTTCTGGTGATTAAATTTGCTACAACAAAAAAATTAGGAGGCTGTAAATGAAAAAGAGTTTAGTTTATTCCTTACTGGCGATGGTGTTGGTGATTGTTTCTGCTCCTTTCGTATTGGCGGCTCCGGAAGCGGCTGCTGCGGCTCCCGCAGGGACTGTTGATTACACAAAAGCTATCATTGTTGGTTGTTCTTTGATCGCAGCAGGGCTGGCGATTGCTTTTGGAACAATCGGAACTGGTAATGGTATGGGCGCCGGTTTAAATGGTGCGACAAATGCTGTTGGTAGAAATCCTGAAGCTCAGGGCAAAATTCTTCTCACCATGATGGTCGGTCTTGCGATGATTGAATCTCTTGCGATTTACGCGCTGGTTATCGCGCTGATCGTGCTTTATGCCAATCCTCTGCTTAAGTACATTGGCTAATCATTAGTGTTATTATAAGAACAGGGAGGGGGAGCGTACATCGACTTTCTCTCCCTTTTTTATTTCCCTTTATCATTCCTCAACAAGAACTTTATAGCGCAACTCTTTTTTCTGCGCTTGCTGATGTTTAGCGGTAAGTATTTTTTCTTTTGCCCGCCGACTTCGTTTTCTCTTCTGGCGGCGGAGTTTTTCAATTTTTTCTTGTTCGTCCGCGATGAATCCTTTCTGTTGCATTTCGATTTTATCCAGAAGCAGCCGGCGTGCCAGATGACGGTTTAAGGTCTGAGATCTTTCCCGCTGGCATTTAACTGCAAGACCAGTGGGGATGTGGACAAGGTGAACGCAGGAAGATGTTTTGTTGACTTTTTGGCCTCCGGGCCCGGAAGAACGGACGAAGGATTCCTCAAAATCGTTTTCGGAGACGCCAAGCGCCTGCATTCTGGCAGCAAGCGCTTTCTCTTTTTCTGCGGACACCGGCATAATCGGTTCTGAAAAAATTAAGGGATTGCGTAAATTTCGTCGCCGATCAGATGAATCCAGTTCTCCGTGAGGATTTTTCTGGCTTCTTCAAGTTTATCGACACCAATAATAACAATGGTTTCTTTGCCGATACGGTTAATCGTCGTATAAAGGTAGAGAATATTGATTTCCGCATTGGCCAGCGGTTTCAAAATGGCGTTGATGCGGCCCGCATGGAGGGGAACTTCGGCGGCCAGCACCGGGGTCACCTCCACGTTGAAATTAAAACTGTTTAAAAGCGCGGCGGCGCGGTCGGGATCATTCACCACCAGACGGACGCGGCTATCATGTTCGATACTGGCGGCGGATACGGCGATCGTGCTGATATCCTCCGTATCCAGAATATGGGTCAACCTGGCAAAAGAACCGGGAACATTGCCTAACAGAACTGAAATTTGTTTGACGGCCATAAGTATCCTTCACTCATCTTAAACGTAATCATATCCGGCGGCAAATGCTTTGCGGTTAATGTCCGCAAGGGCTTTTTTTCTGCTACCCATAATGGTTTCCAGGCTTTTCAGATAAATTTCCGATGAAACAATGCCCGATTTTCTGACGAAGGCGCCCATCATGACGATGTTGGCGACGCGGTTGTTACCGAGTTCCTGGGCCATATCCGAACAGGGAATACGGAAAGATTGGATATCCTCGCGGGTGGGGTTTGCATCAACGATTGAGGAATTAATCAAGATGCTTCCGCCGGGCGTTACTCTGTTTTGAAAAGTAAAGAGGGCAGGCAGGTTCATGACCACCAGATAGTTCGGCTCCGATGCAACAGGCGAGGCAATGTCCTCATCGCTCACGGCCACGGTGCAGTTGGCCGTTCCGCCTCTCATTTCTGCCCCGTAAGCGGGCAGATAAGTGACCTGGTAGCCTTTGTTCATCGCGCTTTGGGCCAGGCTGGTTCCCATCATCATCACGCCTTGACCGCCGAAGCCCGAAAAGATCGTCTTGATAATCATGGTTTGGCCTCCGCCGATCTCGAAGCCGGGGCAGTTTTATCTTTAAATACGCCGGGAGGGAAAGTTTTGCTCAGGACCTCATCAATCCATTTACAGGAATCAACAGACGTCATCTTCCAATTGGTGGGGCACAACGAGAGTACTTCCACCAGTGAAAAACCCAGGCCGTCCATTTGGCACTGAAAAGCCTTCCGGATGGCTTTCTTGGTTTTGTTCACGCCCGCCGGAGAACTGACCGAACATCTTTCCAGATAGGTTGTGCCGTCCAGTTGAGAAAAGATTTCGCTGACCTTTACCGGATAACCGTCCAAAGCTTCTTTGCGGCCGCCAGGACAGGTTGTTGCTTTCTGATTCAACATGGTGGTCGGGGCCATCTGTCCGCCAGTCATGCCATAGACCGCATTATTGATAAAGATGACACTGATGTTTTCACCGCGGTTGGCGGCGTGAAAACTTTCGGCAATGCCGATGGCGGCAAGGTCTCCGTCCCCCTGATAGGAAAAAACGAGGCGATCGGGAAGGCAGCGCTTGATAGCGGTTGCCATGGCCGGGCCGCGTCCGTGGAGCGCTTCAATCATATCCACGTCAAAGTAATTATAAGCCAGTACGGCACATCCCGCCGGAGGAACGCCGATGGTGATGCCGCGAATGCCCATCTCGTCAATGACTTCGGCGACAAGCCTGTGGACAATACTGTGACCGCAGCCGGGGCAATAGTGAAAAATGTTTTCCTTTAAGCTTTCGGGATGTTTAAAAACGATCTTGGCCATGTATTTCTAATCCTTGTCAATCAATAATCATTTTTTGCGTAGATCTTGGCGACGACATTGGCCAGTTCTGAAGGTGTTGGCACGGCGCCGCCCGGACGTCCATGAAATTTAATGTTGGCATAACCCTGCAGCGCCAAACGGACATCTTCAAGCATCTGACCGGTGCTCATTTCAAAAACCAGATAATTTTTGACGATTTCCGACAGGGTCCGCAATTTCAGTTCCGGGAAAGGCCAGAGCGTAATCGGACGCAGAAGGCCGATTTTCATGCCCTGGCTGCGTAATCTTTTAATGGCTCCCTTGGCAATGCGGGCAGCGGTTCCATAGGCGACGATAACCAGCTCCGCATCATCCAAGAGATGTTCTTCGAAGCGGATTTCGTTTTCTGCAATCACCTGATACTTCCGGGCCAGTTTCCAGTTATGTGCTTCGCTGTCTACCGGGTCCAGAAGAAGGCCTCGGATGAATTTGCTTTTTCCCGTACCTGCGCCGCGCAGCATGAATTTTTCGGGATATTGGCGGGGTTTCGGTTTTTTGAATATGACCGGTTCCATCATCTGTCCCATCATACCGTCGGCCAGGATCATGACCGGCGTGCGATATTTATCGGCCAGATCAAATCCGTCCATGGTTAAATCCGCCAGTTCCTGGCCGCTTGCCGGCGCCAGAACGATCGTGCGATAGTCGCCGTGCCCTCCCCCGCGTGTGGCTTGAAAATAATCGCCTTGTGATGGAAGAATATTGCCTAGACCGGGCCCCCCGCGCATGATGTTAACGATAATTCCGGGAAGCTCCTGAGCGGCCATGGAAGAAATACCTTCCTGCTTCAAAGAAATCCCGGGACCGGAGGAGGAGGTCATCACCCTGACGCCGGTGGCGGAAGCGCCCGCGATCATATT
>JAKLES010000107.1 GCA_022711575.1 Deltaproteobacteria bacterium
ATCCTGCTTTCAACAAAACTCTGTATGTGCATCAACGGCAAATGCCTCTTTTTGATCCTTTGATGAAATCGATAAAATGCCGGACTTCCGGAAAATCTTCTACTTCCTTTTGCGCTTTTTCCAGGGCGGCTTCCAGAAGAAGATCTGAACGGAAAACAATGCGATAAGCGTCCTTAAGGGCTTTGATGGTTTGCTCTGAAAAATTTCGTCGCTGAAGACCAATCATATTCAGGCCAAATAACTTAGCGTGATTGCCGACAGCTATCGTGTAGGGTGGCACATCTTTAACAACAGCCGACAAGCCGCCGATCATGCAGTGGGCGCCGATACGTGTGAATTGATGAACGCCCGTCAGTCCGCTGATCGTTGCGTTATCTTCCACATGAATATGGCCGGCCAGAGTCGCCGCATTGGACATAATGATACGATTGCCCAACTTGCAATTGTGCGCGATATGACAGTAGGCCATGATCAAATTGTGATCTCCAATCATTGTCACACCAATATCGGCCGCTGTTGAGCGGTTGATCGTGACGAATTCGCGGATGGTATTGAAATTGCCGATTATCACACGTGTCTTTTCACCGCTGAATTTCAAATCCTGAGGTTGTGCGCCGATGGAGCAAAATTGAAAGATACGACAACCCTCGCCGATATGCGTATAATCATCGATAACGGCGTGCGGCCCGATCACGGTGTTTTTACCGATTTTGACGTCACTGCCGATGATGCTGTAGGGGCCGATTTCCACGCCATCTGACAGTTGTGCGTCTGCCGCGATAATTGCTGTAGGATGAATTCTCATTTTTTGTCTTCACCTGCTTTTATTTTTGCTTCAAGTTGTTCGACTCGTTTGATCAGTTGCATTAATTTTGTGCGCATGCCCGGAAGTTTGACCTTGCAGGACTCTACTCTAAGAAATTCTTGATAGGGCAGAAACGGCGCTCCGCCGCCAACCAGGCCTTCCGGAATGTTTTTATGGACACCTGAGGAAGCGCCGATCATCACACGATCTCCAATGGAAATATGCCCGACGATGCCGACCTGTCCACCGATCATGACGCTGCGTCCTATTTTGGTGGATCCCGAAATCCCGGTCTGGGCGGCAATGGCCGAATTTTCACCGATGACGACGTTATGCGCAACCTGAACAAGATTATCAATTTTCACTTTCCGTTGAATCCAGGTTTTACCCATGGTGGCTCGATCAACGGTGGTGTTGGCTCCCAGTTCAACATCATCGTCAATTTGAACAATGCCCACCTGGGGAATTTTGGTATTGCCCGCGCCGGGCGCGGCAAAGCCGAAGCCGTCCGCACCGATGACCACGCCGGAATGAAGGATCACACGCTTGCCGATGATGCAGTTTTGATAAATGCTGACATTGGCGTAAAGGATCGAATCTTCGCCGATGGAAGCGTTGCGGCCGATAAACGCGCCGGGATAAATGACAACACCTTTTCCGATGCGGGCACCGCGACCGATGAAGGCCCGTGGAAAGACGGTTGCTTCCGGTGAAACCCAGGCGCCCTCTTCGATATAAGCATCCGGACTGATGCCGGCGGGGCCGTGATCGACCGGATAAAACACTGCGAGGAGTTTTCCGAAGGCTGAATAGGGGTCGGCTACGATAATCAGATTTTTATCCGGTTCGACAGTCCCTGGTGGAGCAAGGATTCCCGCCGCGCGGGTCGTTTTCAGTAGTTTAAAATACTTCGGGTTGGCGATAAATGTCAGATCATTTTCGCCGGCTTCGTCAATCGGCCGGATGTCGCTGATCATGGTCTTTTCGTCACCAAGAACCGCGCCGCCGATCATGGCGGCAATTTCCAAAATACTTTTTTTCATCTCATTCAACGAAAGTTATTATTTTGTAGATGGAGCTTTGTTGTAATCATCAATGACTCTCTTGCTGATATCATTAGCTTTATCATAATAAAGCACCTGTGTGTTATCCAGAATCACCGTATACTTTTCTTTTTCGCCGATGCTACGGATGACTTTTGCTATTTCCGGCACTATTTTTGCTGCATATTCCTGATCGTGTTTCTGCAACTCTTTGTTGGCATCATCAACAAGGATCTGGTAATCGCGCAATTTTCTCTGATAGGCGGCTTCCTTGTCGCTGCGCGCGCTGGCCGTCATCACGGAACTTTGCTTTTCGAGTTCATCTTTCATTTTCTTGACTTCGTTTTCCATCGTTTTGATGCCTTCCTGTTTTTTGTCTGCAAGCTTCTTGAGTTCTTCCCCTGCTTTCTTACCAGCTGTCGAGTTTTGAAAGACCTCCCTCAAGTTAACAAAACCGATCTTATCGGCGGCAAAGCACGTATTCGTCCAAACAAAGATAAGCAGCACCATTCCTACAATCAGACACGTATTTTTTTTCATTTTAATTTCCTCTCTGTTAGTTAGTCTATCGTCAAGTCATGAAGTTCATCTTCATGGATCCATTACATGAACATACCGATGGTGAATTCAAAGCGGCCCGTGGATTCGTCGTTCAATCCCTTGCGATCCAGGACGTAACCGTATTCCAGCCGCAAAGGTCCGATGGGAGAATACCAGCGGATACCCGCGCCGCAAGTCATTCTTAAGTCATCGACATAGTAACCGCCGTTCCAGGCATTGCCTGCGTCATAAAAGAGAACGCCTTTCATACCCGCGTCTTTAATCAGGGGAAAGACGAGCTCCAGGGAAAAGGACAACATGGTGGTGCCGCCAATGACGTCACTGGTTCCCGGATTGGTCGGGCCGACATAGCGCAAGCCGCGCAAGGAATTGATGCCGCCCAGGACATATCTTTCGTAAATCGGAAGATCTTCGTCCCGGTCGTCGTTATTTTGCAGATACCCGATCCGACCTTTCGCGCCGAAAACAATATCCCAGAAGAGCGGGTAATAACCGGCTACGACTCCAGAATATTTGGTGAAATTTGTGTTACCGCCCAGGGGGGTGCCGGCATGTTGCACGGAAGCACTGGCCTTGATTCCCTTGCTGGGAAACATGTTGTCGTTGGTTGTATCATAGGCGAGAGTGAAAGTCATGGAGCTGGTAGTTCGTTTGCCTTCCTGAGCCATGATGTAAGAAGAGGCGGTTGCCCCAACATCCTGGATATCGTCTATACTCAGCTTGTAGCCGACGTAACCGGTTATTCTATTCCAAATCGGGTAGCCCAGTGTTACTCCGAAGCCTTTTGTATCCAGGGTATAGGAATCATATTCCTTCGTGTATTTCCATATGTCCGCTTTACACCACAGGGGCAGATCAAAAAGCCACGGTTCGGTGAAGGACAGCTCATAATTATTGGTGGTGGAGCCCAGGGACGCTTTCAGGCTTAACGTTTGTCCGTAACCCAGAAAGTTCTGCTGGACGATCTGCGCCATGATCACCGCCTGGTCAACGGCGCTATAACCCGCGCCGACCATGAACATGCCCGTATTCTTTTCTTTAACCCGGATATTAATGTCCATCTTATTATCCGGCGCCTTTTCCGTCTGGAAATCAACTTCTTCAAAATAACGCAATTGATTTAAACCAGCATAACTGTTTTTCAGCTTGCTTGAAGAATACAAATC
>JAKLES010000108.1 GCA_022711575.1 Deltaproteobacteria bacterium
CATCAGCGTACAATACATTTGTTATGTAAAACACATTTAAAATACATGGAAAGGTTTTATTTATAAAGGTTGTAAATTATGAATGTTCCATTTTTAGATCTCAAAGCCCAGTACAAAACCATCAAAGATGAAATCCATGCGGCCATTAACGACGTTATAGAAAACACCGCTTTTGCCGGTGGTCCCTTTGTCGCCAAGTTTGAACAGGAATTTGCTAAATTCTGCAATTGCAAGCATGCTATCGGCGTCGGCAACGGCACGGATGCTCTGTGGATGAGTCTGGTTGCCCTCGGTATCGGCGCGGGCGATGAAGTCATCACCACCCCCAATACTTTTATTGCTACCGCGGAAGCCATATCACTGGCAGGCGCAACACCCGTTTTCGTCGATGTGGAAGAGAAAACTCACAACGTCAATCCATCTCTGATCGAAGCGGCCATCACAAAAAAAACAAAAGCCATTATTCCCGTCCATCTTTTTGGACAAATGGCAGACATGGAACCCATCCTGACTATATCCAACAAGTACGGCCTTTATGTCGTTGAAGATGCCTGTCAGGCGCACGGCGCGGAATACAAAGGAAAGAAAGCAGGCTCAATGGGTACAACAGGCTGTTTCAGCTTTTATCCCGGCAAAAACCTGGGCGCTTACGGCGAAGGCGGCGCGGTGGTGACCAATGATGATGCTTTGGCTTCCAAAATGAAAATGTTTCGCGATCATGGCCAAGCTAAAAAATATTACCATGACATCATCGGCTGGAATGCCCGGCTCGACGGCATTCAGGGTGCCATCCTCAACGTTAAATTAAAATATCTGCCGGCCTGGAACGATGCCCGCCGGAAGCACGCTCAAGACTACACGACAGGGCTCTCCGCAGTGAAGGATGTTATTGTCCCCCGGGAAGCGGACTATGCCAGGCACGTCTATCATATCTATGCCATTCGTGTTCAAGACAGAGACAAACTCATGGCCTATCTTGGCGAAAAAGGCATCTCCTGCGGCATTCATTATCCCGTACCCGTTCATCTGCAGACAGCGTATAGCTTTCTCCGGAAAGGCGAAGGCAGTTTTCCCGTTGCCGAGAAATGCGCATCGCAATATATTTCTCTGCCCATGTTTGCCGAACTGACAAACGAACAGGTTGCTTATGTTGTCGAACAGATCAAGGGATATTATGCGTGAACCGGCGCTCATCAATCCGGTAGAACAAGAAGACTGGAATAACCTGCTTATCTCCACACCGGGTTATTCCTTTTTTCATACCTCCAACTGGGCTGAAGTTCTGAGAAAGGCCTACCGCTTCACGCCTGTTTACCTGTGTGCCAGGGAACAAAACCAGTTTGCAAGTCTGCTGCCCGTGATGGAAGTTGATAGTATCCTCACCGGCAAAAGAGGCGTTTGCCTGCCTTTCACTGACATGTGCGAACCGATAACCGAAAATGCGCAACAGTTTCAAACGCTGTTTGATCAGGCAGTCGCTTTAGGCAGAAAGCGAAAGTGGAAATATCTGGCCATTCGGGGAGGAGAAAAATATCTATCCGCAGAAAAGCCGGCAGAATTTTTTTATGGGCATAAACTGGATCTGGCACCGGGACAACAGCAGCTTTTTCTGAATCTGCGGGATTCAACACAGAGAAACATTAAAAAAGCGCAAAAAGAAAATATTTCCGTGACGATTTCAACATCGCCACAGTCTATGAAGGATTTTTATCGCTTGAACACGCAGACACGGCGGGAACACGGCCTGCCGCCGCAGCCTTTTCATTTTTTCCGCAACCTTCATGATCTCGTTATAAAGAAGGATTTGGGATTTATTGTAACGGCATCAGCAAACAATGTCGTCATCGCGGCAAATGTTTATTTTAAATTTGGCCATGAAGTCATCTATAAGTATGGCGCTTCGGATAAAAAATTTCAGCATCTGCGGGCTAACAACCTGGTCATGTGGGAAACCATAAAATGGAGTGCTGATCAAGGCTTTGCAAAACTTTGTTTTGGCCGGACAGAACCGGAGAATAAAGGATTAATGCAGTTCAAAGCAGGATGGGGAGCCAAGGCATACAAGATTTATTATTATCGGTATGACCTGCAGAAAAATGTTTTCACCGCCGATCCTTCGGACATCAATCCTTTATTAAAAAAAATATTTTCAAGATTACCCATACCCGTTTTGCGAATGCTGGGCAGAATTTTATATCGCCACATGGGTTGATGGTGTGATTTTGCTTGATTAAATCTTGCAAATTACCGGGCAATAGTCTAATAATTTTAAACTGATTGTCCATGTTTTTTATTACAAATTTCAAGCTATTCGCGCTTCCCCGGCTACCGTCCATGTAACCGAGAGGGCGGAGCTGAATCTTGCGCCTTGATTTTTTATGGAAGAAATAAAAATAATAAATCCCCATCAGGACAAACGCTGGGATGATTTTGTTGCTACACACCCTTGTGGATGGATAGTTCACACGTCAGGTTGGAAAAAAGTAATTGAACAAACCTTCCCCCATATCAAGGGCCATCACCTGGCGCTGATTGATACAGAAACAAATGAAATCAAAGCCGGCCTGCCCATCTATGAAATTCGCAGTTGGTTGACCGGCAATCGGCTTGTGAGCATTCCTTTTGCAACACTGTCTGATCCACTGGTTTCCACCCGACAGCAAAGTGACGCGTTGTTGCAGAGCGCCATCGCACTGCAGGAGCGTCTGGGATTCAGCTATATCGAAATAAGGACATTGGGATTAAATCAATTAATCAACAGCAGTTTCAGATCCAACAAGGACTATAAAAACCATTATCTCGAACTCGCCGTTGGACCGGAAGAAATCTGGAAGCATATCCGGTACAAATCGATCCGTTACCTGATCAACAAAGCTAATAAAAACAAACTGGCATTAAAAGTCGCTTCCGGTGAAGGAGACTTTCAAAGTTTCTATCAACTCTACGCAGCAACGAGAATGAGGCTGGGATTACCGGCTCAGCCTGATCTGTTTTTCAAAGCCATTTACGACGTTTTCACCCCGTCCGGGAACGTCGTCATTCTGCTGGCATTATCCGGTGAAAAAATCATCGCAGGCCACCTGCTTTTTAAATTCAACGGGCGCGTTTCCGTGGAAGCTGTCGGAGAAGATGCCGGCTCACGGCACTTGTACGCCAATCAATTTCTATACTGGGAAGGCATTAAATCTGCGTGTGCCGAAGGACACAAAATTTTTGATTTCGGGCGGACATCCGTCTATAATACGACCCTCATTGATTTTAAAAAGCATTGGGGCACTAAAGATGCCTATATTTACACGCTCTTTTACGACAAGGGCAGAGAAGTAATGGGCGCAAGCACCCGTGAAACAAGTTTACCCTACAGCATCATGCGTTTCATGTGTCAGAAAACGCCCGGCGCATTACAGCCTATACTTAGCCGCTTTTGCTATCGTCATCTTGGATAAGCGCAAAGGATAATTCATGTTCGCGAATAAATATTATTACTTCCTGAAGAAATTCCTGCCGCGTCCCGTTCAGCTTTCTGC
>JAKLES010000109.1 GCA_022711575.1 Deltaproteobacteria bacterium
GGTCCGATATTGAAATAAGATGTATTTGTATTGACTGCATTAATTTTCAAGAAACACACGAGGATATTTACGATTTTTTAAGCAGTTACGGATTTAATATCGGCTTGTTTATTTGAATACTTGAAATCGCTCCAAAGGGCAGGGCCAAATTAGCCTCTGACGAATTGGTTGTTACGCTATACGAATCATCAAAAACTGTCAAGGTATTTTCTTGGCAGGTATTTTCTCGCCGTTAGAAAAATTGACGAGGTGAAAAAAGAAAATCATTCACGAGTTTTTCCTTGATTCCTGCGCCGCACTGAACTAAACGATATTAATAAATGTTTTTAATGAAAGGTTTATGTTTCTATGAGTGATGAAAACCCCAATGAAGGGATGGATACTCCTTTGGCCGATAGTTTCTCGGAAATCCGCTTGGAAGACCTGAGTCCGGATTTGAGGACAGCTTGCGAACGCGCGGGCTGGCCGAGCCTGGTGCCGGTGCAGGCCAAAGCAATTCCCTATCTGCTTTCCGGCCGAGATGTGATGATTCAGTCACGTACCGGCAGCGGCAAAACAGGCGCTTATTTACTGCCCATCATGCAGAAAATCGATCTGCAAAAAAATGTCGCCCAGGCGCTGGTTTTAGTTCCCACCCGCGAGCTGGCCCTTCAGGTGTCCCAGGAAGCACTGATGCTGACAGCGGGGACTCACTTAAGGACCGCTGTTGTTTACGGCGGCGTCGGCTACACCGCACAATTGGATGCTTTCCGCAGTGGCGCCCAGTTGGTGGTCGGCACGCCGGGACGTATTCTTGATCATTTGCTCAAAAACACACTTTCTTTGGATCATCTGAAAATGTTGATTTTTGATGAGGCGGACCGGATGTTGTCCATGGGATTTTATCCTGATATGGTCAAAATCCGTAGGTATATCCCGACAGGCAGGATTGCGAGCAGCATGTTTTCCGCAACTTTCCCGCCGCAGGTCATTCGCCTGGCCAGTCAATTTTTACACGAGCCCGAGTTGCTGAGCTTAAGTGGCAACGAGGTACATATAGCCGAAAGTGAGCATATTTATTATGTTGTGCCGGGTATGCGCAAGGAGCGCTCACTGGTGCGGATTATCGAAATTGAAAATCCTGCCTCAGCCATTATTTTTTGCAATACAAAGGACACGGTGCATTACTTATCCGTTGTTCTGAAACGTTTTGGTTATGACGCTGACGAACTGAGTTCAGATCTGGCCCAGAACGCCAGGGAAAAGGTGATGGCGAGGGTACGCCGCGGTGCGCTGCGCTTTCTGGTTGCCACTGACGTGGCGGCGCGAGGCATTGACATCCCCGATCTTTCACACGTCATTCAATATGAACCACCGGAAGATCCGGAAGCCTACGTTCACCGCGCCGGACGCACGGGAAGGATGGGATCGAGCGGCGTGGTCATTTCAGTTGTCGCCGAAATGGAAAGATTCAAATTACAGAGCATTGCGCGTTATTATAATATCCACATGGAGGAACGTCCTCTGCCCAATGACGAAGAGTTGGAAAGGGTTGTTGCCGAAAGGATTACGGCGCTTCTGGAAGCGCGCCTGCGAAGCCGCGATAATATTCAGATTGAACGGATGCAACGGTTTATGCCGCTGGCTCGCAATCTGGCGCAGGCCGAAGATGAACTGGCTATCGTTACCATGCTGCTGGACGACTACTATCAACAATCCCTGCACGCACCACCTGTTCAACCCTCGACAGATATTATGGAAGAGGGAAACCGGTCCAAACCAAAATCCAAATCCAAAAATGGAAGACCACGGTCACGAACCAGAAAGGAGAGAAATTTATAGCCATGCTGTTTCATATTCATCATAAACTTCAGTTTCTGTATCCGGTCTTTTTTGGCTTTTTGTTTCTCTTTGTCTCCTGTGCGATAATGCCGCATGCCACTCCACCCCAGCCTCTGCCGAAACCCGCAAAAGTTGCCATTGTGTTAGGCGCGGGCGCCGCCAAGGGGTTTGCGCATATCGGTGTGTTGAAAGTTCTCGAGTCCCATCGCATTCCCGTTCATATGGTGGTTGGCACCAGTGTCGGCTCTTTAGTCGGCAGTTTATACGCTTACGGCTATAATCCCTACGAATTGCAGACCATTGCCTTTGCCATTTCAAAGGATGATGTTGCCGATTATACTATTCCGGATAACGGTTTTATTAAAGGTGAGAAACTGGAGAATTTTGTCAACAACAAGGTCAAATACACAACCATTGATAAATTCAAAATTCCTTTTTATGCTGTGGCAACCAATATTCAAACCGGCGAGGAAATGGTCTTTGGTCGCGGCAATACAGGCCGCGCCGTAAGGGCCAGTTGCTCCATACCCGGTGTTTTTAATCCGGTCATGATCGGCGATAAAGCCTATGTGGATGGCGGTGTTGTCAGCCCTGTGGCCATTGATGTGGCGCGCAAATTTGGCGCGGACGTCGTCATTGTGGTCGATATATCATCGAGCCTGTCTTCAACGACACCTACCGGGACATTTGAAACTATTATACAGGCTGTTGAAATTATGCATAATAAAATGTCGATCATTCAACTCAAAAACGCCGATGTTGTCATCAAACCCAAAGTGGGAAATATCGGCTCCAGCGATTTTACTAAAAGGCATGAAGCGATCATGGAGGGTGAAAAAGCGGCCGCCGAGGCCATACCGGCGATTAATCAGATCATCTCCAGACTGCGACGGGAAGGCCGGCTGCCGTAAGCGTCTTTCAATCGAGCATTTGATCTCATGCCGCAAAAGATTGACTTTTTGCATGCCATGATTTAATACCCGAGATAGATTAAAGATAAAGTAAAGAGGGATTAGTGAGACCATGAAGAAAAAAGATTTTTTGAATAAACCGGTTGAACACATCGACATCAAAGCCATCAATGCCGTGGACATCATCGAGGCCATGCAGAAAATGTCCTTTTCTGCGCGGGATCTGGCCAATGCCGCCGATATTTACGACCGGATGCTCAAAGAGAAAAAATGTGTCGTTATCTTGACACTGGCCGGATCTACCAGTGCCGCCGGTTGTATGCAGGTGTATGTCGATCTCGTGAAAAACAAAATGGTGGACGCGATTGTGGCAACCGGCGCATCGATTGTGGATATGGATTTTTTTGAGGCGCTGGGTTTCAAGCACTATCAAGGTACGCCATTTGTCGATGATAAATTATTGCGCAGTCTTTATATCGACCGGATTTACGACACGTTCATCAGTGAAGACGAATTGCAGAACTGTGACGGCACGATTAAAAAAATAGCGGATGCTCTGGCGCCTCGTCCCTATTCGTCGCGGGAATTTATCGCTCAGATGGGCCAATATCTGGTCAAACATTCCAAAAAGAAAGATTCTCTGGTTCAGGCAGCCTACGAAAATCATGTGCCGATTTTCTGTCCCGCTTTTTCGGACAGCTCCGCCGGTTTCGGCCTTGTCATGCATCAGTACGAGCGTCCTGACAATCATCTGTCCATCGATTCGGTCAAGGATTTTCTGGAATTGACCATGAT
>JAKLES010000011.1 GCA_022711575.1 Deltaproteobacteria bacterium
CCTCTGCATATTAAACGGCTGCGAGAGAGAGGATTTAATCAATCGCTTCTTTTAGCTCGCGCTCTGGGGAAAAAACATGGTCTGAAAGTTGATTTTTCCTTGCTAAAAAGGCATAGATTGACTTTAACGCAGACTGGCCTCGATAAAAAGGAAAGAGAGAAAAATATTTCCGGCGCGTTTATCGCTGCTCTGCCGGAAAAAATCCGCGGCAGGAATTTGATCTTGGTTGATGATGTTTATACGACGGGCGCCACGATTAATGAATGCGCCAAGACACTTGTCAAAGCAGGCGCCGAACGGGTAGCGGTATTGACATTGGCCAGGGTTCTTTAGCAGGCGCTGCCCAAAACCCATTATCTTAAAACATTCTAAATGAATGATTATAAAGGAGTTATCATGCATAAGATCCTCGACAGAAAAATCCTGAAAGATAAACTCGAAGTGCTTCGCAAAAAAGGGAAAAAAATTGCCTTCACCAATGGTTGTTTTGATATTTTGCATTTGGGCCACGTCCGCTATTTGAAGGAGGCGAAAAAAACAGCCGATATCCTGGTGCTGGCGCTGAACAGTGATGCTTCCGTTCGGGCCATTAAGGGCGCAAAAAGACCACTCGTTTCCGGAGAAGAAAGAGCAGAAGTACTCGCCGCACTGGAATGCATTGATTTTGTTACGATATTTAATGAATTGACGCCACTGGAGTTAATTTGTTACCTTAAACCGGACGTCCTGATCAAAGGTGGCGATTGGCCGGAAGACAAAATTGTCGGCCGAGACGAAATAAAAAAATGGGGCGGACATGTTACAATTATTCCGGAAGTGGCCGGCAAATCCACCACCAATATTGTGGATAAAATTATTTCCTCCTATTGTTCCGGAAGCTGATGATTGGCGTGTTCCCGATGCTTCTTTCGATAAGGGACGTGTTGATATTTTTCTTTTTTTTTAGTTAAATTTTTCTCTTTACAAACATTCCCCCATTAGGTAATAAGGGGCAAACTCAACATCATGTAAACAAGGAGTAGCCGATTTGGAAAAACAAACGACTTTAAAGCCGGAAAAACTGGAGTCTTTCCGCAAATTGCTCACCCAGAAAATCAATGAACTCCTGAGTGAAGCGGGTAAAACCGTCACGGAAATGACCAGCGGCAAGGAAAATTATCCCGATCCTAACGACAGAGCATCACTAGAATCAGACCGGAATTTTGAGTTGCGCATCCGCGACCGGGAACGCAAATTAATCGTGAAAATGCAGGAAGCCATCAAAAGAATTGACGACGGCACATACGGGATTTGTGAAGCCTGTGGCGGACCGATTTCCGAAAAAAGACTGTTGGCCAGACCCGTCACCACGGAGTGCATTGATTGCAAAACCAAACAGGAAGAGCTCGAAAAGCTTAAAGGCGAATAAAAGTTAAATCCGGCAATAAAAAAGCCCCGCCCGAGGGGCTTTTTTATTGCCGGATTTTTTGTACGTCCAATTATTCCCTTTTTTGTTCAAAGATGATAACCAGTTTCCATGTATATAAATGTCGCCCTTAATATTCCGGTCGATAAACTTTTCACCTATGCGGTGCCGGCCAATCTACAATCTAAGGCTTTAATCGGCAAAAGGGTTTTTGTTCCGTTTGGCCGCAGAAGACGCACGGGATTTATTGTCGCCCTGCTGTCTGACTGCACATTTGCCGACGTCAAACCGGTCAGCCAGATCCTCGACGAAGAGCCGCTTTTCGATGAAAAGGATCTGAAGTTTTACGAATGGATCACCTCTTATTTCATCTATCCGCTGGGGAAGACCCTGGCTGAGTTGATTCCCTCGGGATCGGAAAAGAAGGATTTCCAGTGGGTCATGTCCACACCCGATCCTGCAAATACAACACCCACGCCCGCCCAGAAAAAAATTATCGACATCGTTCATCAGCATCTACGCGGACTTTCATTGAATGATTTGATTAAAAAATCCGATCTGAAAAACGCGGCATCTGTCGTGCGCAGTCTTCAAATCGCAGGGTTCATTCGGATAGTTGCCAGGGATAAAAAGCAGCTTTCCATCCGTACCCAAAAAATCATCAGTCTGGATGATTCCGTTGTTGATCCCTTAAAATTAACGTCGCGCCAGCAAACAGTCATCGACTACCTGAAAAACGCCGGGCCAACGGAACTCCGTAAACTGATGGCAGCGACCAATACGACTGCCGCCATTATGAAAAAATTACTGGGAAAAGGTCTGTTGACTGTAAGTGACGCGGAAGTTATTCGCAAAGCCTCGCTGGACAGCTCCCTGGAGACACCTCGGCAGGATTTTGAACTCAACGATGAACAAAAAGACGCGCTCAGAAACATCTGCCGCTTTGCCGACAATACGGCTTTCCAACCCGTCCTGCTGCACGGCGTTACAGGCAGCGGAAAAACGGAAGTGTATCTTTCAGCGATTGATCATGTTTTGAAAACCGGCGGCACAGCCATCTATCTGGTTCCCGAAATCGCCCTCACGCCGCAGTTGATCTCGCGGATCACCGGACGGTTTGATCCGGACAAAATCGCTGTTATTCACAGCGGCATCGCCGAAAGCGTCCGCTACGACCAGTGGCGGCAAATCCGGCGCGGCCGGATTAACCTGGTCATCGGGGCGCGCTCCGCGCTCTTTGCCCCGCTGCCCGATTTGAAACTGATCATCGTTGATGAAGAACACGACGCATCTTACAAACAAGACGACCGACTGTGCTACCACGCCCGCGACCTGGCTGTTGTTAAAGCCAAGTTTGCAAATGCTGTCTGCGTTCTCGGATCAGCCACACCGGGTGTACGCACCTTCTACAACGCCCTGACAAAAAAATACGTTCATCTGGAGTTGGCAAAAAGGGTGAATGACAAACCCCTGCCCCGGATCGACATTATCGACATGAAAGCGCAGAAGGAAATGCACGGCAAAGCCCCGATTCTTTCCGACGCGCTTATTACGGCTATTGATGGAACGCTATCCCGAAAAGAACAGGCGCTGCTTTTTCTCAACAAACGTGGCTTCGACACATTTCTGGTTTGCGGTGACTGCGGCTATAATTTCCGCTGTCCCAACTGCGCTGTTGCGCTGAAAAGCCACCTGGCGGAAAATCTAGTCAAGTGCCATTACTGTGACTATACACAGAAAGCCATGCCGCTTTGTCCCCAATGCCGTGGCAACCATATACTCAATTATGGCGCCGGCACGCAGAAGCTGGAAAAGGAGCTGGAAACCCTGTTTCCCAAAGCACGCATCTGCCGGATGGACTCTGACACCACGGCACGCAAAGGCGTTCAGGAAAAAATTCTTCATGCGCTGGAACAAAAGGAAATCGACATCCTGGTGGGGACACAAATGATCACCAAAGGGCATGACTTCCCCGCCATAACGCTGGTTGGCGTTATCTCGGCGGACACCTCGCTCAACATGCCGGATTTCCGCGCCTCTGAAAAAACATTCCAGATGCTCACTCAGGTGGCGGGGCGGGGCGGACGGGGCAACGCGACAGGCCGCGTCATTATCCAGACCTTCAATCCCCAGCACTATGCCCTACAGCACACGCGCAGTCACGACTACAAATCTTTTTACGAAGAAGAAATTGAATTTCGCAAGGCGCTAAAATATCCGCCCTACAGCCGGATCATCAGCCTTCGCCTCTCATCGGTTAAGCAAAACGTCCTCGTTAAGACAGCCGATGAATTAGGCCGCGACGCCCGGGCAATTTGCGCGCGCTCAGGCGACAGCGTGGAGATTATCGGCCCCGCCGAGTCGCCGCTTTCCAAAATCCGGGGCGAACACCGCCAGCAGATGTTAATCAAAGGTCGCAACACGAAAATTCTGCATTCCATCGCCGCCGAACTTCTAGAGAAATATGAAACCAGTACCGTGAAGATAACTGTGGACGTGGATCCGGAAAATTTCATGTAGGGTTTGTTTTAACTCTCCATGCCGAAAAAAAGTTTAATACGGCAATAGCTGCACCCAGTAGAAACACAAACTGGTAGCCCCAGGTTACCCAGATGAAACCGCCGAAAAGCGCAACAGATATTGAGAAGATGTGATCGATCGTAACACCCATCGTCAGGGTCTGAGTAACATCTTCGGGGCAAACGGCAATTTTCTGGAGATACGTCGCCCGCGCCATGCCCACCGATAGCAAAAGCTGATCAGCGATGAAACAGGCAGAAGTGACAATCAAGGCCGCAGATTCTGAAAATAATTCCCGTGAATACCCGTAGCCGAGACAGACAAATACAAGGAATACCGCTTCCGATGTGAGGATGACTCTCTCGCCTAGCTTGTCAATAGCCCGCCCGAGCAACGGTTTGAAAAAAACGCCAATGACGCCGCCGAGAGTTAAAAGCGTCGCCAGCATCTGTGTCTTTTGCCGAAAGACCGTCACCAACACCCACGGCGCAAACGTGAGAAATATCTGCTTGCGCGTTCCATATAAAATATTGAGCCAGTAAAAAAGTCTGTATTCCCTGCGCAGTTGAAATTTTGTCCTGGCGGCATACGGCTGATCTTTCTGCATCATGTAAAAAAATCCGGCAACCATCAGAAACCCCAAAAAAGCAATAGAGTAAGAGAGTTGAAAAGTGAAGTGAAAAAATTTGAATCCCAGAAAAATAGCGAAACTTCCTAGAATCATGGCCAGATTAGCCACAGCGCTAAACTGTCCCAGTCTTCGGCCCTCCTGACCTTTGACAGACAGGTCCATGCCAATACTCTGATTGAGCGGGATGAATAAATGCTGACCGATACTGAAGATAAACAACCAAATGAGCATCACGGCAAAATTGGGTGATCCGAACCCGATCAGCAATATGCCGAAAGCGCATAATAGATTAGCGACAAAAGCCAATCTACGGGAACACAGAAAAAAGAAAAGCGCAGCAAAAAAGACGACGAGAAATCCGGGTAACTCCCTGGGCAATTCCAGGAAACCCCGCTGCCAGTCGCTGATAAAAAATGTTTCGTTAAGAAAATTATTAAACGTGGAATCGACAATACTCTGAGAAAATCCGAAAACGAATGTAGCGGCGAGAAACAACTTAAAGTCGCGTGGTAAAAGCGATAATTTATTTTTAATTTGCCCTAAAATGTTCTGTAACCGCCTGTTGGAAAGCTAACTATCATCTGCAAAATAATGTTGGATACCATAACATAAAAACGGCAGCACGTGCAATCTGCTGCCGTTTCATTCTTTGCGACGTAAGGTTTGCTTCTATGCCCGACAAGTTTCCAATCGGATGCGATCCTGATAATATTGTGTTATTTCGAAAACGGCGTGGTCGATCAAAAGCATGATGCGCATCACGGAGTCAATTGCCTGATTATGCTCGATGGCGTTGATGAAAATCGCCTGGAATTCCGCATAGAGCCACATATGGCGGCGCATCATGTTTAAGGCGTAAATGGATTCGTGCAGCGGGATGCCGCTTTCATAGCAGTTTCTCGCGTAGTGCATGAAAAATTCCTGCGCTTTGTCGTAACGGTTGGCAGCAAACAACATATTTCTCAACTGGCCGTAAAATTTAATGGCCTGCAGCACCAGCCTTTCATCTGAAATGTCCTTGTAATGAACCGTTCTCTTGTTTTTCTTTACATCGGCTGCCCAATGTTCAGCTATTTCATCAATGTTGGCTTCCAGTACGTCCAACAGCTTAATTGACTCTGCCATATTTTTTACTCCTTTCTCAAATGCATAGCGAATAGGGAAACGGAAATTATTTCTTGCCTTTTTCTTTTTTCATCAACTCCTGATATTCCTTGGTTACCTCGTACGCAGCATAATCAAAAAGCAGGATAGTACGGCTCAAGGTGTCCAGAGCTTGCCGCTGGTCGATACCGGCGCTGAAGATCGTCTGGAATTCGGCATATAACCAGATATGTCTCCTCAAGAGAATAAGTCCGTATACCGCCTCATCCATGGGAATTCCCAAAGCGAAACTTTCCTGAGTGTAAGTGCGGAAATATTTTAATGCGCTTTCACCGATTTTTTCATCGGCATACATTTTACTGAAATTCCTATAAAATTTTACGCCCTGATTGATGATGCTCTCTTCATCCAGCTCCTTATATTTTTTTGTCCGCACATTATTTTGCACATCCATTGCCCATCGTTTGGCCACCTTCTCCGCATGCTGTTCTGCTAATTCCACATACTTAATGGCGTACGTCTTCATGCTTTATCTCCTTTCCGTCTGATAATTGCCTAGAAAGATAATCTTTGATAATAATATAAAGCATGAAATAAAAATTGACAATAGGAATTTGTTACAAAACCACCAGTCACGGGTAATTCTTGACACATTCTTTTTAATTCCATATAGGTTACGAAAAGTGACAAGGACATAACAGGATGACCAAACCACGTATTCTCTTCATGGGCACACCGGCTTTCGCCCTGCCCGCCATGGAAATGCTGCATCATAACCGCTACCCGATCATGGCAGTGGTCACACAGCCGGACCGTCCCGCGGGACGGGGACAAAAAGAGCTAGCCCCGCCAGTAAAACTTCTGGCGCAACGATTCGGTTTGCCGGTTTTGCAGCCCCTGAAAGTGAAAGACCCGTCTTTTCTGGAAACGTTTGCTCAGATTAAACCAGACATGGTGGTTGTGGCGGCTTTCGGTCAGATTTTACCAAAAGCGATCCTTGATTTTCCCCGCTTTGGCTGCCTGAATATCCACCCGTCGCTTTTGCCCAGATACCGTGGCGCGGCGCCAATCAACTGGAACATCATTCGCGGTGAAACAAAAACCGGCGTAACGATTATGCTGATGGATGAGGGAATGGATTCCGGGGATATCCTAACGCAGGAAGAAACACCGCTAGTGGCTACAGAGACCTACGGAGAACTGCATGACCGCCTGGCAAAACAAGGGGCGAGTCTGCTTATTAAAACCATCGAGCAGGTGGTTAACGGTAAAGCATCCAGACAACCACAGGATAAAGCCGGTGTGACGTTTGCCCCTCGACTCGTCAAGGAAACAGGCAAAATCAACTGGCACGAAAGCGCTACGAATATCGTTAATCTCATCCGCGGCCTGAGCCCCACGCCTGCGGCCTATACATTTTTGGACGGCCAGCCTCTCAAAATATTTACTGCTTCTCCTCTGAATACGGCAATCATTCAGCAACCTGGCACCATCGGCGTTTCCAGCACATCAGGCCTGCCCGTGGCGGCATCCGATGGTTATGTCATTTTAAAAGACGTCCAGATCACCGGAAAGAAAAGAATGCCGATTGCCGACTTTCTGCGCGGCTATCGTCTGCTGCCGGGCAATATTTTGGGATAGCAATGTGTCGCATGATACTATACTCAATACATTCGGGTGATCTGAATACGACCGGCGGAATTTTCGCGATTTCTCTGCGATGGTCTGCGGCCGATACCCTGATAAAACAAGCACCCAGTCATTTTTTCTAAATCATGGAAAAAACAATTCGCCATCAGGCAGTGGACATTTTAAATGACGTTGCACAAAGCAAGGCTTTTGCCGGGGATTTGCTGGATATCTGTCTGAACGAACAAAATCTTTCCGGCATGGCAGACGGGCGACTGCTAACGCATCTGGTCTATGGCGTCCTGCGTCTTCAGGGTCATCTGGACTGGATACTTTCCCAACTCTATAGCGGAGATTATTCCAGAATGGATCAAGACGTCAAAACCATCTTACGCACCGGGTTGTATCAGCTTAAATTCAGTGACCGTCTGCCGGACTTTGCCGTAGTGGATGAAGCGGTCAAGATTGCCAAAAAGACTAACCCGGCTGCAAGTGGATTGATCAACGCCGTCTTGAGAAGCTATTTGCGTAACATCGATAAAGTTTCTTTTCCCTGTTTTGAAAAAAATCCGGCTGAACATATTGCGACGTTTTATTCCCATCCGCTGTGGCTTGCTAAAATGTGGCTCAATATTTTCGATAAAGAAGAAACGCTAACGTTATGTAAAGCCAATAATGAATTGCCGCCTCTGACTCTCCGCATCAACACATTGAAAATCTCCCGGGAAGCAATGGAAGAAAAGCTGAAATCCGAAGGCTTCAATTGCACGCCGACGCAGTTTTCACCTCACGGAGTCAATCTTCTCGACCCTCCACGACCCATTCAAAGAACTATGTTCTTTAAAGAGGGCTTTTTACGTCTTCAGGACGAGGCAGCCCAGCTGATTTCTCATCTGGTCAGTCCACAAAGCAGTGATAGTGTCCTAGATGTCTGCGCAGGTTCCGGCGGCAAAGCTACTCACTTGGCAGCCCTTATGAAAAACAAAGGCCGGATTGTAGCGATGGATCGCGATGCAGAAAAAATCGCGCAATTAAAAAAAGAGTCGTCAAGAATAAGCGTTTCCATCATCGAATCCATGCACGCTGATCTGAGCCATCCTCTGCCCTCCGAGTTTTCCGAAAAATTTGATCATGTTCTGGTGGACGCACCCTGTTCCGGGACCGGCACACTTCGACGCAACCCTGAAATCAAGTGGCGTCTCACTGCCCCTGATCTGAATGCTTTATTGAAAATTCAGAAAATAATATTGCGCAATGCCTCCAATGCCGTTAAAAAGGGCGGTTATTTGACTTATTGCACCTGCTCTATCCTACCCGTTGAAAATGATGAAGTAATCCGTCATTTTTTGGCGGACAATTCACAATTTATCGTTTGTACACCCGCTGAGACAATTCTAGGCAATCTGATGGATAGCCATGGTTTTTTCAGGACTTATCCCCACCGCCACAACATGGATGGGTTCTTTGGAGCAATGCTGCGGCGCCGGATTTAAATTGACGAATGAAATAAAAAAATGCTAGCGTACGCTCCCATGTTTTTTAAGGAGTCGTTATGTTCATTCAACAGATACAGGTTGGCCAGATGGCTGTTTTCGCTTATCTTATCGGGGATACCATCACCGGCGACGCACTGGTCATTGATCCGGCCGACAATGTTCATGAGATTCTTGCCATAGCTGCAAAAAACAACTTACGCATCAACTACATCGTCAACACGCACGGCCATGTGGATCATATCGGCGGCAATGCGGAAATGAAAAAACTCACCGGCGCTAAAATCATAGTGCATGAAGACGACGCCATCATGCTCACATCTACGCCGGCGATGATGTTTAAAATGTTCGGCGCGAAACAATCGCCGCCTCCCGATCTTCTGGTCCAGGGCGGCCAGATCATCGCTGTGGGAAATGTTGAACTACAAGTAATCCATACCCCCGGCCACTCTCCCGGAGGCATGTGTCTTTACACGCCCGGTTACGTCTTCACTGGAGACACGCTGTTTGTGGAAGCCGTCGGCCGCACCGATTTACCCGGCGGTTCCTGGCAAACTATGTATAGCGCAATCAAGACAAAGCTTTTTACACTGCCTGATGAAACCAAAGTCATGCCCGGCCACAATTACGGCCGGACGCCGACGTCCACCATCGGCCACGAAAAAAAGTACAACCCCTCAGTTCGCTAAGGAGCAGATAAACTATGACAAAAAGCATTTCGCGGACAAATTTCCCGAAACTAAAATTCCTTAACCGCGGCAAAGTGCGCGACCTTTACGCTGTTAAGGATTCTTTACTGATCGTAGCCACCGACCGGATATCGGCATTTGATGTCATTATGCCCAACCCGATTCCGGGTAAAGGCGTCATCCTCAATAAAATGTCCGCCTTCTGGTTTAAACAGATGGAAGATATCATTGGTAACCACATCATTTCGACGGATGCGGCCGATTTTCCCCCGGAGTGTATGCCTTACTTCGAAAGCCTGGAAGGCCGCAGCATGCTGGTCAAAAAAGCAACGCCACTGCCGGTGGAATGTATCGTGCGAGGTTATCTGTCCGGTTCCGGCTGGAATGATTATCGCCACAGCCAATCGATTTCCGGCATCAAACTGCCGGGGGGATTAAAGGAATCCTGTAAACTGCCCCAACCGCTTTTCACACCGACAACCAAAGCGCCGGGAGGCGATCACGACTCGCCGATCACCCGTTCAGAAATGGAAGATGTTATCGGGTCGGAACTCACCCAAAAAATTATCCAAAAATCTCTGGCCATCTATGAACGGGCGGCATCCATCGCCCTAAAAGCCGGCATTATCATCGCCGACACAAAAATGGAGTTCGGCCTGATCGACAAAGAATTGATTCTAATCGATGAATTACTAACACCGGATTCATCCCGCTTCTGGCCGGCCGATGAATACGAGGAAGGCCGGGCGCAAAGAAGTTTTGATAAACAGTTTTTGCGTGATTATCTGCTCTCCCTTCACTGGAATCAGAAAACACCCGCGCCCGAATTACCACTGGATATTATTGAAAAAACCAGGGCAAAATATCAAGAGGCGTTCTCCCGACTGATAAAATAATGTTTTGTGGTCATTGACAAAAGCAAAACCATCACTTAATTACGCGGTGTTTATCTGCACCGCGTAATTTTTTTCAGGAGGAATTCCTTGAGCATAAAAAAGCTGCCGGACTACCGATTAAAACAAAAAATATTGTATATTGATAAGACATCCACCGCAGCCCTTATCAGTTACGGGGATTTATATCTGGAAGCGGGAGCAATCTCCGATGCTCTGGACTTCTATGCCAAAGCGGGTCACCAGGCCGGCATGCAGAAAATTAAAGATCTCGCGCTTGCCAATGGCGACACGTTTATCTTCCAGAGTGCCGCCAAGGCGCTGGGCCATGAACTTCGAGACGAAGACTGGGAAGACATAGCCCGTCGGGCCATCGATCTTAAAAAATATTTATTTGCAAGGCACGCTTTGGAAAAAACCAATAAAGTGGAATTGTTAAACGCGCTTACAACTAAGATGAAAGCGGAGGAAGCAAAACAAAGCGCATGACCAAAAAGGATTATTATCAAATTCTGGGTGTCGGCAAAACGGCCTCAGACGAAGAGCTCAAAAAAAGTTACCGGAAAATAGCCATGCAATGCCATCCCGATCGAAACCCGGGAGACAAAGAAGCGGAAGAAAAGTTCAAAGAAGCTGCCGAGGCCTATGAAGTTTTAAGCGACCGACAAAAAAGAGAAATCTATGATCAATACGGCCATGCGGGTTTGAGCAACACCGGTTTCCAGGGGTTCAGTGGTTTTGATGATGTTTTCTCCAATTTTGGCGATATTTTTGAAGATGTATTTGGCTTTGGCCGCACTCGGGGACGCGGACGGACAAGGCAAGCCGCAAGAACCGGTGCTGACTTGCGTTATGACCTGAAAATATCTTTTCTTGACGCGGCATTCGGGCTTACCACCACTATAGATCTGGAAAAGCTTAATACCTGTCATGGCTGTCAGGGAACGGGTGCGGCGCCCGGCACCTCTTCTTCGAACTGTCCAACCTGTCATGGACGAGGTCAAGTTATTCAATCAAGCGGTTTTTTTACCATTAGCTCCACCTGTCCCCATTGTCACGGTCAGGGTAAATTCATCACCAAGCCCTGTCCGACATGCCGCGGCGCCGGCAAAGAACAGCAGCGTAAAACAGTCGAATTGAAAATCCCGGCCGGTGTGGAAACCGGTTCCCGCCTGCGTCTGCGCGGCGAGGGCGAAGCGGGAGAACAGGGGGGTCCCTGCGGTGATTTGTATGTTTTTTTACAGGTGGAGAAGCATGATTTTTTTGTTCGTTCTGAAGACGATATTATCTGTCGCATTCCTATCTCATTTGTTCAGGCATCACTCGGCGGCACTGTTATCGTACCAACCTTAGAAGAATCTGAAAAAATTAAAATTCCTAGAGGCACCCAAACCGGCCGTACGTTCCGTCTCAAAGGCAAAGGAATCCCTCATTTGCAGGGATACGGCCGGGGAGATCAGATCATTGAAGTCTTTGTACAGATTCCAACGGCTTTAACCAGAAAGCAGGAAGAACTCTTGCGAGAGTTTGAAAAGCTCGGATAGTAGGGTATGCTCTTCACATTTCACATAATAGAGTTGCAATCCGTCCAACAATATGCATAAAACAGATCAAATTAAATAGTCCGGAGGAGCAACTATGAAAAGCCATCAATACCGCTTCATCGTCTGTCTATTTGTTCTCTTTCTTTTTTCCGGTTGCGCGACAGCTCTGGTTGTAGGCGGCGCAGCGGTAGGCGCCGGCACGGGAACCTATTTTTATGTCAATGGCAAACTCAAAACAGATTACGCCGCTTCTTTCGATAGAGTATGGAGTGCTTGTGAGAAAACGGTCGCAGATATGCGCGGCACGGAAGTTCAACCCGTAAAAGAAATTGCTCAGGGTAACATCACGACGATAATCAATGATGAAAAGGTCAAGTTTGAAATTACCTATCGGGCAAAAAATCAGACCTCTGTCGCTATCCGTGTGGGCCTGGTTGGAAATCGATTATCCTCCCAGCTTCTCCACGATAAAATCGCCGAAAATCTGGCCAAACTTTAATTGCTTGCAACAGACATAAAGGCCCGGTTTGTGGCGCAATTATGAATAAAAAAATCCTCTTAGGTATAGGGCTTGGCATTGTCCTGATTTATTTCTCTGTCCGGGGAATCGATTTTAATGAGACGCTCACCGACCTGAAAAAAGTACATTTGGGCTATGCCGGCTTGTCTCTTTTCTTTATCATTTTAATGCAGGCTTTGCGGTCCTACCGTTGGGGTGTGATCCTGGAGCCCATGGAAAAAATTTCTCAATTTACACTCTTTGCTGTAACCAGTGTTGGATTTCTGGCTATTGCGGCGATTCCGGCCCGCATCGGTGAGCTAGCCAGGCCTTATTTGATCGCGAAAAGAAGTTCCATTAACATGTCTTCCGCTCTCGGCACGATCATTGTGGAACGCGTACTGGATAGCCTTGCAGTACTGACCATAACCGTTGCTGTTTTCATTCTGCAGGATTTGCCATCCTGGATGTTTAAATCCGGCATACTTTTTTTTAGTCTGACCATGCTGGTGATAGCATGCATGATTGGATTGATCTGGCGCAGAGAAAGAGCCGTTAAAATTATCGACTGGATTCTACGATGGCTGCCCGGTAAGCTGGCGCAAAAAGTTAATCACGTGATTCACCATTTCATTGACGGTTTTCAAGTCATCACCGACGTGAACAGTCTGCTCTACTTATTATTGTTATCCGCCGTGGTCTGGCTGGTGGATGTCGCTGCAATATACACACTGCTTCTGGCCTTCGGCTTTAACCTGCCGCTGCTGGCAGCTTTTGTTGTCATGGTAATTCTCATTGCAGGTATCGCGATTCCCACTGCGCCGGGCTTTATCGGCAACTGGCATTATGCCTGCATTCTGGGATTAAGTCTATTTGGCATTGCCAAACCGGAAGGTTTTTCTTTTGCGCTTGTCTATCATTTCCTGTCCATGATTGTTGTCATCATTCTGGGCGCGATCTTTCTGCCCTTCAACAAACTTTCCATTTCCGACATGACCAAACAGATGGCTGATGACCAAGGTTAAATGATTCATGTTAGATGATAACATTCTCAGTCTTTCGTTGCTACTTTCAGACTCTTGAGTTTTTTATGCAGATTGCTACGCTCCAAACCGATGGCTTCGGCTGTTTTGGAAATATTGCCATCGTACTCTTCGAGTTTTTTGATAATAAACTGTCTTTCAAAAACCAGCTTGGCGTCTTTAAAAGAATCACTGATGGTGGGCGATTCAAGCGTCACAGCGCTTTGCTCCGTTTTTACATTGAGTTCAGGAATATCATCCGCCCTGATTTCATTGGACGGCGTCAGAATAATTAGTCTTTCAATAATATTTTTCAGCTCACGGACATTGCCTGGCCAGTTATGTGACATTAATTGCTCCAAAGCGTCGTCTGTCAAGGTCTTCAGTTGCTGACCCTCTTTCGCGGCAAAGTCGGAAAGAAAACGTTCTGCCAGAAAGGGAATGTCTTCTTTACGGTCTCTGAGCGGAGGCACGTGCAACGGAATGACGTGCAGACGGTAATAGAGATCCTGCCGGAACCGGCCCGACTCCATTTCTTTTTCCAGATCCTTATTCGTCGCAGCCAGAACCCGCACATCCATATCAATGACTTTATTGCCGCCGACTCTTTCGAATTTTTTCTCCTGAAGAATCCGTAAAATCTTTGCCTGAGCTTTGAGACTCATGTCCGCAACTTCATCAAGGAAAATGGTCCCTTCATGGGCCAGGTCAAATTTACCGCGCTTTTTTTCTGTCGCGCCGGTGAAGGCGCCTTTTTCATGTCCGAATAATTCGCTCTCGATGAGTTCCTCGGGTATCGCTGCGCAGTTCACTTCCACAATAGGCTTGTGTGACCGGCGGCTTAAATGATGAATGGAGCGTGCCACCAGTTCCTTTCCCGTACCGTTTTCACCCATGATCAGGATCCAAGCATTGGTCGGCGCAACAATGCCGATCATTTCCTTGAGCTCGGTAATCACTGGACTGGTTCCGGTTAGCTCGTACTGATGCGATACTTTTTGTTTTAATAAAATGTTTTCCTCTTCCAGACGAACCACATTGAGCGCGTTGTTCACCAGAATAATTACTTTGTCCAGCGACAGAGGTTTTTCAATGAAGTCAAAAGCGCCAAGCTTGGTCGCCCTCACCGCTGTCTCAATGGTACCGTGACCGGACATCATAATGATCAGCACATTCGGATGGGCGGTATGAATGGCTTTGAGGGTTTCCAGGCCATCGATACCAGGCAGCCAGATATCCAATAGGACAAGTCGCGGCATTTCTTCGGCCATAGTCTTAATCGCCTCTTCGCCGCTGCCCGCTACAAGGACCTGATAACCTTCATCCTCCAGAATAGCCTTCAACGACTGACAGATGCTGACTTCATCATCTACAACAAGAATGGTTTCATTCATTAGGTTCACTCAACTTTATTTTTATGTATAAATTATACTTCTAAAACCGGCAACTGAAAAGATACAATTGTTCCTGTCGGGTAGTTGTCATTGACACTGACCTGACCTTTATGATCCGATATAATCGAGCTGACGATAGCCAAGCCGAGCCCCGTTCCTGATTTCTTGGTTGAAAAATACGGATCAAATACTTTCCGCTTATAACTCGCCGGGACACCGGCGCCGTCGTCGGCAACGGCAACGGTCACCTTCTTGTTCGGCTCATCATACCGGACAATGACCCCGATATGTCCCGTTTTCTTGTTGATGGAAGCCACGGCATTATCCAGCAGATTAATCATGACCCTGTTGATCTGTTCAGCATCCAGATTAAACCTTGGTAATCCTTCCGCAGGACGGTATTCAAAATTAATATCCTTGTGGGCATCCACGAAAAGCGTTACAGCTTCGGACACAACCGCATTGAGATCATTGAGAACAAGTGTTGTCACAGGCATACGCGCGTAACGGGAAAATTCATTGACCAGATTCTTAAGCACTTCCACCTGATCGATGATGGTCTGCGTGCATTCCTTAAAAACCGAGCCTTCCTCTCCCAACTTATCACCATATTTACGCTGAAGTCTCTGCGCAGAAAGTTGCACAGGTGTCAGTGGATTTTTAATTTCGTGCGCCATACGTCTGGCCACTTCCCGCCAGGCAGCGGCGCGTTCCGCCTTTTGCAATTCCGTCAAATCTTCAAACACGACAACAATTCCGGAATCGTTGCCCTCTTCATCCTCAATGGTTGTCAACGTCAGCAGTACTGTTAAAACTTTATCCCGTAGCATTAACTCCAACTGTTTTTGCAGTATCCGCTCATTACTTTCCTTCATTTCCAGCAAAAAGGCATCCAACAGAACAAGATGTTCATCATGTAAAAGATCACGATAATCTCGTGAAAGAAATTGAGAGGCGTCAATCTCGAACATAGTTTCCGCGGCGCGGTTAATTGTGGTTATCATATGATCTTTATCGACTGAAATAACCCCTGCGGAAACGTTGCGCAAAACGGCGGCCATATACTTACGCCGCTCTTCAAGAGAGATATTGGCTTCTTCCAGTCCCATTTTACTTTTCTGCAAATCATCCGTCATCGAATTGAATGATTTGACCAGCAGCCCGATTTCATCATCAGCCTCGATATCAATTCGACTTGTCAGATCGCCCTGGGTGATTCTATTGGTCGCTGAAACGAGATCTTGAATGGGATTCGTGATACTCTTGGCAAGCGATAGACCAAACCATGTCGCCAGAAAGATGATCGACAGGGTTACGATCGACAAGATTACAACATAATTAAATTTAATCGGATTTTTCAAGAGCTTAATCTGTCCATACTGCTCAGAGGCGTTGGCAATACTCCGCAGTTTATCGACAAATCCCTGCGGAACGCTGTAACTAACGGAAACACGACCGATGACTTCCGTGGGAACGGCGTAAGAAAAAACCGGCGCAACACCGACGATCGCCTCCCCGGCACTGGTGGGGGCTACTGTTGATATTTCCTTGCCGGAATAAATATCTTCCAGCATTTTCGGCGACAGATTAACAGGCGTCCGTAAGGAATTTTCAGCATCGGCAAAAGTAATGCTTTCTCCTTTAAAATCAAAATAGGCTTCCACCCTTCCAACTTTATAACTCTTCTGGCGTTGAGAGAGCAAACTATTAAGGTAGTCCGTTCTATCCGCGTCATAGAGACGGTTTTTGGTGATATCTTCACTGATTTGACGGGCGTTAAACTTGGCCAATTCCTCTGCTTGTGTGTAATACACTTGGGCAACTTCCAGTGACCTGTTCAAGGCGTCGCCGATTTTAAGATTGAACCAAAACTCAATGGAGTATGAAAGAAAATTAAGGGCAAATAAAAAAAGTAAAATAGTCGGGACAAGAGACAAACCGACAAAAGCGGCAACCAATTTGGTGCGTAACTTGGAGCCAATGACGCCCTTGCGACGCTCGGAAAATAATTTAAAAATATTGCGGACAATAAGAAAAAATAGAAGCAGGATCAGCATAATATTGATACTGGTCAGGCCATAAACTAGAATGTTGGCTGATATCGGCAGTTCTTTTCGGGACGACATTTGACTGGCCAGGATTGTAAAAACAATCGCCAGGCTGCCGACAACCAGTATGAGAATGCCTTCACGCCGACGTTTTTTTAATTCGCTTTCATCAAGGGCAACTCTTCTGGATTTTTTTTTAATTTTCATCACTGGATTGGATCAACTTTCCCGCAGAAATAGAGATTGCTGATTAATAGGAAAACCTAATTTTATACAACGGTGTTTCAAAATCCCACAAGGAGACAAAGAATAATACATATTCCATATTAAAAGGCAGCCGCACTCTGTCAATTTTAACCTTGACCTCGGTGTAATAATTATTGCCTTTGGACAAATGCGCAATAGGAATGACAAAAATTCCATTCAAATCCGCCATGGCTTTTTGAGCGCTTGCAAAATCCGGAAAAATTACAGGCTGATTGACGCCGCTCGTGGTAATTGAAAATATTTTTTTCAAGTTGTCGTATTTGATGACGCGACGAACTTCTTTACTGATAATATGTTTATTCCACACATAAGACCTTTCCTGATAGACATCCAACTGAAGCGTAAAAACGGCGGGAACGCCGGCTAAAATTGCAGTCTCCATCTCCGGCTTAAAACAATCCACCAGCCTTGCGTATAAAAGCACGTTTTCCGTATTGCTGGTTATTAAGGTATCAACCATTCGAGGCATGATACTCGTCCTCGCCGTAACCGGCAAGACTAACGCTGTAAGTATCATCAATAAACAGACACTCAGCACCTTCAACGCAAAACTGATATTATTTTTCATATTAACCATTATCTTCCTATGAGAACAAGTTCATTGCATTTCCGGCAAATTTCAATCGACATTGGTAACAAGCGCATACCGTTCATCGAGATCTCCGGCCAAAGCTATCGGCCGCGGCAAAATTATCACGAAAGCCATTTTGTAATGTTGCTAAATTTTTAATGAAGTATACTAGGTAACCTGGCGTTAAAAATCAAGGTTAATTTAAGGACCGCAAAGGATATGGATGATTTTGTACAAAGATCAAATTGGCACAGCATCCAGAATAGTAAAGGATGGAATCTTGCAGGATGTGAGTTTCGCTGATTTTTTTTGGTCGTATTCAGTGAGAATCTCCCAACTGCTCTCATGGCGCATGAGTTCCCGCAATAAAAGATTGTTCAGCCGATGACCCGATTTGTACGCCACAAAATGTCCGATAATCGGCATCCCCAGCAAAAATAGATCACCAATGGCATCCAGAATTTTATGTTTGACAAATTCATCAGGCATCCGAAGGCCGTCTTTGTTGATAATTTTTTCGTCATCGAGAATAATCACATTATCCAGCGATCCACCCAACCCCAGTCCCTTGGCCTGAAGAAATTCAACTTCTTTTAGAAAACCGAATGTTCGGGCGCTGCAAATTTTATCCTCATAGTTTTTATCGGAAAATATGAAGCTATAGGATTGCTTGCCGATAGCTCGGTGAGCAAAATCAATATCATAAGTTATTTTGAGTTCTTCAGAAGGCAGGAGCATGGCACGACCCTCCCCTTCTTTCACAGAAACGGGTTTTTTTATGACCAGCATCTTTTTGAATTTACCTTGGGTGCATGTTCCCGCTTCCTTAAGCATATTGACAAACGGGCGAGCACTTCCGTCCAGGATCGGCACTTCAAAAGAATCGAGTTCAATGACGGCATTATCGAGCCCCATTCCACTGAAAGCCGATAAAATATGCTCTACGGTGGATACTGTGACACCATTGGAGCCGAGAGATGTGGCCAGGGTTGTATCACAAACCATCTTGAAGTCAGCCGGAATGGGTCTGGCATTCGGCAGATCCTTCCGGACAAAAATGATGCCGGTATCAACAAGGGCCGGTTTAATCACCATGTTAACTTTACGGCCAGTGTGTAAACCGATACTGGAGCAAAAAATCTGTTTTTTCAGAGTACGTTGTAAATGCATATTTAACCTTAATTTTATTAGGATTTATAGTTCAGCAATAATTATGCCAAACGTCAGAAATGGGAATAAATTAATAAACAATATGTATTTACTGGTATTTTACAGATCCAGTGACAGACTGGTTTCCAGATATCGACATCTCTTGTGTTCGAAACAACACACTTGGTTAAATGGGGAACACGCACCGGAAAATGAAGAGTTACTTATAGAATCTTTCTTTTTCGCTATAAATACAACCGCAATAAGGCTGGCGATACATTCCCAAATCCTTGGAAAGCTTAACACCCTCATTCCAGCCACTGCGGAAATCCTGATAATGAAAATGAATCCCCAGCTGTTGGCTCAGACTTTCGCCAAGCTGATGGATTAAATCATGCTTCTGATAGCGGCTGTAAAGTAATGTCGTGGTGAAGGCGTCATAATTTTCTTTTTTGGCCTGCTGGGCCGTAAATCTTAATCGATCACTCAAGCAATAGGCGCAGCGGTCTTCGGGCCGGGACGCTACCTGCCTCAAAAATTCTTCCAGAAGATAACCTTCAGGCCAGATGACATTTAAAAGGATTTTTTCAGCATAGTCTTGAAGGCTTTGCTTGCGGCGCGAATATTCCAGATAGGGATGGATATTGGGATTGTAAAATAAACCGGTCACATCATGGCCGTGCGTTCTCAATGCCTTGAGAGGATAGATCGTGCAAGGTCCGCAGCAGATATGCATGAGCAGCTTCATGAAATAAATTAACTCCGGGATTAAAATAGTTCCTTTTGAGCGCCCGACGCTTTCAAACCGAAATGTTCATAGGCTTTGGAACAGGCCATCCGGCCCCGCGCCGTTCTTTGCAGATAGCCTTCCTGAATCAGATAGGGTTCATAAACATCCTCAATCGTCACCCTCTCTTCACCAATAGCCGCCGCCAAACTTTCCACACCGACCGGGCCTCCGTTGAATTTTTCAATCAACGCCAGAAGCAGTTTACGATCCATCTGGTCAAAACCTTTTTGGTCCACTTCAAAAGCATCGAGCGCTTCGCGGGCGATTTTTCCGTCAACGGTTCCATCGCCTTTCACTTCCGCGTAATCGCGAACCCGCTTGAGCAGTCGGTTGGCAATGCGGGGCGTACCGCGCGCCCGCTTGGCCAGCTCTTCCGCGCCTGTACCGGTAAGCTGGACGTCCAGAATTTTGGCAGATCTCTGAATAATCACGGAAAGCTCTTGCGGCGAATAGAATTCAAGTCGAAAATGCATACCAAAACGATCGCGCAACGGGGACGTCAGAGACCCCGCGCGTGTGGTCGCACCCACCAGTGTGAATTTAGGAATGTCGAGTTTCATCGACCGGGCCGACGGCCCCTGTCCGATTAAGATATCGATGTGAAAATCTTCCATGGCCGGATACAAAATTTCTTCCACAACATGAGAGAGCCTGTGAATTTCATCAATAAATAAAACCTCGTGTTCGTGCATGTTTGTCAAAATCGCCGCCAGATCTCCCGGGCGTTCGATCACCGGACCCGAAGTGACCTTAATATCCACGCCCAATTCTCTGGCGATGATATAAGCCAGCGTGGTTTTACCCAAACCGGGAGGACCGTATAAAAGCACATGATCAAGCGACTCCCGCCGCTTCTTGGCTGCTTCAATAAAGATCGACAGATTGCTTTTAACCTTGTCCTGGCCGATATAGTCAGCAAGCTTCGGCGGACGCAGAGAATTTTCCAGATTGCCTTCATCCTCGGCACAAATCGGATCAATTAAGGGATTTTTTATATAGCCATCCATTGTCGTTACCTGAGCCTACCCGTTCAACCGCCAAGAATCTTTAAAGCCTTTTTTAAGAGTTGATCCATGGCCAACTCCCCTTCTGCATCGCGGGCAACCCTGTCCAGCGCGTCTCTCGCAGCATTGGCTTTATACCCTAAATTGACCAACGCAGAAAGTACATCTTCCCGTATCATATCGCTTCGCTTTTGCCGGGCATCGGTAACCGGAATCTGATCCGCCGCCATTTTCTTAATGGCTTTTTCCCTCAGCTCCAAAATTAAGCGCTCCGCCATTTTCCTGCCAATCCCGGGGATAGTGATCAATTTAGCCAGATTGCCCCCGGAGATCGCCTCCAGCAGCTCGGATGATGTAATGCCCGAAAGAATATTCATCGCCACTTTCGGGCCGATCCCGCTAACGGAAATCATCAGTTGAAAAAGTTCCCGCTCCTGCAGCGTGTAAAAACCGAACAAATTAATCGCATCCTCTTTGACGGATGTATGGATATGCAAGGTTACCGCCTGCCCCGCTTCCGGAAGTTCATAAAAAGTCGTAAGCGGTATAAAAACGCGGTAACCGACGCCTTGTGTATCCACGACAATATGAGATATTCCCTTATAAGCAATTTTACCGGATAGCAGGGCGATCATCTCAGAGAGGCTGCTCCTTTAAAAAATTGGCCTGACAGATGGCTGCGGCCAGTGCATCCGCCGCGTCCGCGGGCGGTAGTTCATTGAGCTTCAGGATGGCCTTCACCATCATCTGCACCTGGCGTTTTTCCGCCCGGCCGTAACCGACCACCGCCTTTTTAACTTCCAGTGGCGAATATTCAAAAACAGGGACTCCTTTGTCGGCGCAGGCATAAATCACCACGCCCCGGACCTGGGCCTGCCGGATCAGACTGCGGACATTTTTCCCATAGAAAATATTTTCCAGGCCAACCGATTGTGGACTTGTTTCAACAATAACGGCACTAAGCTTGCTGAAAATATCCATTAAAACTTCAGAGAGAAGAGAACCTTTATGAGGCTTGATTTCACCATGAAGGACGTGACGCAGATAATTGCCGCTTTTATCAATCACTCCATACCCTGTCACGACGCTTCCGGGATCGATACCTAAGATTCGCAAAATATCAGCTTTCGTTAAAAATCTGTGTTGGTCCCTAACTCAACTTTTCCATGACATCTTCATCAATGTCGAAATTAGAGTAAACATTCTGCACGTCGTCGTTGTCTTCCAGCTTCTCCATAAGTTTCAACATGGACTCCGCCTTCCCCGCTTCGAGTTTCACGGTATTGGAAGGAATCTTGCCGATCGAGGCTTCCAGATGTTTGATGCCCTTAGCGTCAATGGCCTTTTTCACGGCTTCAAAAGCCGCCGGTTCTGTGATCACTTCAAATTCACTACCTTCCGCCCTCACATCTTCCGCTCCGGCCTCCAGGGCCAGCTCCATCAGTTCGTCTTCACCAATAAGCTTTTTATCGATTACGATGCTTCCTTTTTTCGAGAATATCCAGGATACACATCCATTTTCACCCAGATTGCCACCATGTTTTGAAAAGATGTGACGAATTTCAGCCACAGTCCGATTTTTATTATCCGTCATGACATCAACGATCACCGCCGCACCGCCTGGTCCGTAACCTTCATAGGTAATTTCTTCATAAGACGCCGCACCATCGCCGCCGCCGGTGCCCTTTTTGATTGCCCGGTCAATATTATCCTTAGGCATATTCTCTTCCTTGGCCGCCATAACCGCTTGCCTCAAACGAGAATTGCCTTCAATATCGCCACCGCCCAGACGTGCCGCCAGAGTAATTTCTTTGATAATTTTGGTAAATATTTTACCACGTTTGGCGTCAATCGCCCCCTTTTTCCGTTTGATGGTGCTCCATTTAGAATGGCCGGACATATTGTCTTTCTCCTGAAAAAAGATGATCTTTCATGTTTTTTTGCCTCATAGCATAAGGCGATAAGCTTGTAAAGTTAATTAGAAATCGATGAAACTATCCTCTGGAGAATTATAGTTTAGAACTAATGACAGGCCACCAATAATGCTCCGCTTCGAGCCTGTTTAGCATTTCGCAAATAATGAGGCAAGGCTCAAAGGAATATCCGGACGATCCAGTAATCTGAAACCGGCCTTTTGTACCACACCTACCGCTGCGTCGAATTGCGCTTTGGAAACATGTAGCTTGGGTTCCGCCAGAAGAAATTTGCCGTTATCTTTCAAGGCATGATGCAATTGCGTGAAGAATTTTCCCTGATCCGGCACTTCATGCGCCATCCAGAAAGCCAGAATAAAATCGGCCGGTGCCGTAACATTTAAAGAGACTGGAGAGGCCAACTGCGTGGTGATCCGATTTGCAACCCCGGCGCTAAGAGCCCTCTTAGAAATGGCGGCAAGCATTTTGTCCTGAATGTCAACCCCGATGACCCGTCCGTCGTCTCCCACCAGGCGGGCCATAGGAATCGTAAAAAAACCGATGCCCGGGCCAACATCTAAAACGGTGTCACCCTTTCGGACATAGGGTTTGATGATCTGATCGGGATTTTGTAATCGCCTGCGAATCCAGTTGTCGAAGGTGAAGCACAACCAGCGAGGGCAAACATGGTGCTTTCTTACAAAAAAGAAGTCGCCTACTTTGCTCATCATATCTTCCTTTAACGCTATGAGCTGCGAGCCATCAACTATTAATCCATCTTACTCACATTTTTTTGTGACGGCGCAAATCATGCTGAAAAGTTAAGGCCGGCCACTCTTAATCATCAGGCAACCGTAAGCCCTTTTTGCTTCAGATAATCTTTGACGTCCTTAATTTTGAGCAACCGGAAATGAAAAACAGAAGCGGCCAGTAAAACACTGGCGCCTCCTTTGACGACCGCTTCATAAAAATCTTCCAGTTTGCCCGCGCCGCCGGAGGCCACCACCGGCAGCGTGACGGCAGAGGAGATGGCTTTGGTAAAGGGAATATCATAGCCCGCCTTGGTGCCGTCTCCGTCCATACTGGTGGGCAAAATCACCCCGGCGCCTAGTTCTTGACAGGTTTTCGCCCAGGCCACCGCATCTTTGGCAATGGGCAGTGTGCCACCGGACACAACCAGTTCAAACCCGGAAGGCATCGCCACGTTTCTCTTCGCATCAATGGCTACGGTGATTTTTTCCGAGCCGTATTTTTTTGCCGCCTGATTCACCAAGTCCGGATTTTTCACTGCCGCGCTGTTCATGGACACCTTGCTCGCTCCTGCGCTTAACACCATTTCGATATCTTCAATCGAAGCAATGCCGCCACCGACCGTCAGCGGAATACTCAACACGGCCGAAACCTTCTGCACCCATTCTAAACGTGTCTTTCGGTTTTCCAGTGTGGCCGCAATGTCCAGCATGGCCAGTTCATCCGCGCCTTCAGCCTGATAAAATGAGGCGTTCTCCACCGGATCACCCGCTTCTTTAATATCGACAAAATGAACACCCTTCACCACCTTTCCGTTTTTCATATCCAGACAGGGCATGATTTTAATCGGTTCCATAAAAATCTCCTTTCAGATCAGAATAAAGAATTCGAACGGTAGTACTTCATCGCTGCCGATTTGTAAACCGAACGTGTCCAATTTACAACCAAAATGTTCAACAACAGGACTATTAGGCAATCATTTTGTTCTATTTTTCTTTAATGCTTGAAATGCAAAGCAATTTCGTTTAAATCATTTTGCAATCTATTCCATCATAAAAAGGAGCCGCTATGATCAAAATGAAAGAAATAAAAGCAAGTCATATGAATGT
>JAKLES010000110.1 GCA_022711575.1 Deltaproteobacteria bacterium
GACGGTTTGTGGATGCGTTGCAGCCGTTGCCAGCATGTTTTCTTTCAGGATAATCCATTAAATATAAAGGCGTCGGCCGTTACGCCACAAGCAGCGCCTGCTTTTTCAAAAGAAATCCCGTCGGAAAAAACAACCGGTCGATTATCCTTTGAGCCGGCTGCTGCGGTGCGTGGTGAAATCACTCCGGATGAAGATCTAACCCATTCCCCTGATGCTGTCACGACTCCCCCCCAAACCGTAGAAGACGAATCGCAACCGGAATTCACACCGGAGAAAATGACGGGGATGCCCCCAACGGATATGGAATTACGACCGGAGTCTGAAAAACATGATGACACGGACGAATTCCTGGAGACTTCTGATGAAACACCGGCGCCCCCGGCTCGTAAGAAAAGAAGTCGGCTGTGGATGTTTGCGCTTTGGACAATGCTGGTCATTATTGTAATACCGGCCATCGTATATTTTGTCGTTTTCCCGCAGTGGGGCGAGCGTTTGGTACAGATTGCCCGAAATTATATTGGAGTTTCACAACAGGCAGAGGGTCAGTCTGTGAAGGGGTACGTCAAAATTCAGGATATCCGGCAGCGGGTGATAAATAATTACATTCTGGGCAATATCCGAATTATAGAAGGAACTGCGGTCAATCAGGCGGATTTTGCCGTCGCCCGCGTAATGGTTAAAGCGCAGATCCTGGATGCCTATGCGGTTGTGCTGGGCGAGCGGGAGAGTTTTGCGGGAAATGTTCTGACCGATGAAGAGCTGACCAACATGTCCGAAGAAGAAATCTTACAAAAACTATCCTTGGCGGAAGGCCGCGACAATTCAAATCAACGGGTGATCCCCAACGGAAGCATCCCTTTTATGATTGTTTTCACGCGGGATCCGCCGGGCGGCATTAAAACAACGGTCATCATCTCCGGCGCAGAGCGTCTGCTTTAGCTCGGAGCCCACAGCTCGCAGGGCACCCAATGTTCCTGTCTGTTGATTTGGTGTAGAACCGGAAAAATAAAGGTAAAATGTTTTGAGATACGAAGGAAATATTTTCCGTCCCTTCAGTGAGGCCAATAGCTACCTGCTTCAGTGCACCATTGGTTGTTCCCATAATCAGTGTACATTTTGTGGTATGTATAAGGACGTGAAGTATCGCGTGCGACAGACCGCCGAGATTTTGGAAGATATTCGCATGGCCAAAGGTTACTACGGCGACCTGGAAAAAGCATTCCTCTGCGATGGGGATGCGATTGCCATCGAGACGGATACTTTGCTGACAATCATCGATACGCTTTATGCAACCTTTCCCTCCTTGCGTCATGTCGGCAGCTATGTGGGGCCGCAAAGCACCTTGACGAAATCGCCTGCGGAATTGCGCGCGTTGAGGAAAGCCGGTCTCACCAAGGCGTATATCGGCGTGGAGACGGGCGATGATGCATTGCTGAAGAAAGTCAAAAAAGGCGTAGGGTATGATGAGATGCTTCAGGCCGGTCAGCGGCTGGTGGATGCCGATATTAATTTATCCGCTATGGTGCTGCTCGGATTGGCCGGTCCGGGTGAGGCCTCCGTTCGTCATGCGCTGGCTACTGCTAAAATCTGTAATGAGATGAAACCCCGGTATCTGGCCGCCCTGACCGTTACCCCCGTGCCGGGAACGGTTCTCTACCGTCAGGTACAGAAAGGCGAATTTCAATTGCTGGATCCTTTTGAAACCCTGGCCGAGATGAAGCAGATTTTCGAAAATATAACCATGGACCACCTGAAATTTGTCGGCACGCATGCCTCCAACTATCTGCCCATTACCGGTACGCTGCAGAAAGACAAACAAAAAATGATAGCTCTGGTGGATAAGGTGCTGTCTGACCGGGATGAAAAACTGCTCAGGCCGGATTCTCTACGGGGCCTGTAAAGAACGTTCTTCCTCCCGTATCGATTTATTTCAATCACTGCAATTCCCATCAAACGTAGAGCGTGATCAGGGTTTAGCCGGATTGACAATTTAAAGGAACTTGAACCAACTATAAGGTTCTCGACTATTTAAATAATTCTTGTCGTGATCATTTTGATAGGCTTCTTTTTCAAAGGCAATATTCCGGTAGGCGTTTCCTTTACAGAATAATCGAATCAACCATTCGATCAGATACCAGAGATAAAAAAAGACAAATAACATTTCTGTCATTTGCGCTGTGTGGATAGCTTCGTGATTAACGGTTTGGGAAGAAATTTTTATGCTTTTCGGCGCGAGCAAGATTCCGAAAAAATTAATGGCGGCAAATCGATGTAGTGGGATCATCTTAGTGAAAATAATTTTCATGGCTCTGCGACAACCCGGTTTGCCAGGGTTCCGATCTTTTCAATTTCGACGCTGACCACGTCGCCATCTCTGAGAAACAAGGGTGGCTGGCGCGTAAATCCGACGCCTTCCGGTGTGCCGGTCAGAATCACCGTCCCGGGCAGAAGTGTCATCGAGCGGCTCAGGTTACTGACGATGTCCGAAATGTTGAAAATCATCTCCGATGTTCGGGATTCCTGAACGGTCTGATTGTTGAGCAGACAGCGAATGCCCAGATCATTGGGATTGTCGATTTCATCCTTTGTGACAATCCAGGGGCCGAGTGGGCAGAATGTGTCAAAGCTTTTTCCCCTGGCCCACTGTCCTTTCTGTTTTTCAAATTGCCAGTCTCGCGCGCTTACGTCGTTCGCGCAGGTATAGCCCAGTATGTAGTCCATGACTTCCCGGGGCGCAATGTTTTTTGCTTTCTTTCCGATCAGGACAGCCAATTCCGCCTCATAGTCCACAGAATCAGCCCCCGCATCAGGCAGGACAATGGATTCCTCGTGTCCAATGATACTGCTGGTTGCCTTGATGAACAAGATTGGCTGATCCGGATAGGACATCGCGGTTTCATCGCCGTGTTTTTTGTAGTTAATACCCAGCGCCAGAATATTGACCGGGACGACGGGAGAAAGCAATTGCCTGATCTTCGCATCTACGGCGGTGAATTTGTAAGCCCCCCAAAGATCGCCTTCGATAATTTTTGCCGAATCGGGATGGTCTGAAGAGTAAACGCCATAAAATATGTCCTGATGTTCTGAAACAAAACGGATGATATTCATTCGGTCTCCTGATTTAATTATTATTAGCCGGGATCAATAATTATGTTAAATTTTGTAGCACGACCCACCGGTGAATTCAACTTTTAGTCAGGGGAATAATAGGCCTTGTCATATCGATGGGTTTTCCTGTATAAAAAATCAAAACAGTGCATATTATTTCAACAATAGACAAATGATAGCAATGCACAGTCTTTTTTATTGCTCTGAATTGGTGCTTTTTCAATGGCGGATATTTTAAATTATATCAGTACCTGGTCGGTTCTCAAATGGGTGATTCTTGTCCTGATCGCCGGATTTATCGGCCAATTCGGTAAGATGTTTGCAGAAGCCATTATCGCCAGGATTCGTCTTCGCCGCACCAGGCAACATCAATTGCCGGATGCGTTAAGGACGGCTGAGG